>CAZKOI010000004.1:0-40887 GCA_964554315.1 uncultured Enterobacterales bacterium
ATCAACAACGAAATCAGTGCCAGACGCATGGGCCCTCCGAGGGGGAGAGTCTACGACAGGCAGACCTCAAACAACAGCCCCTCGGCCACGGACCGAAGGGCGGTTGATTCTCCCGCTGGGGGCTAGGCCTAGAGGCTGTACATCATGTACTGGAGCGTGAGCACCACGTCCGCGTCGGCGTTGTTCGCCACGCGGAAGGACGAGAAGGCCACCTTGCCGTCGCCGGAGGCGAAGCTCACCAGCAGCGGCGAGTTGCCGAGGCTATAGACATTGGTACCCAGCCGATACTCGATCGGACCGCTCATGTGAACGCTGACGGTGGGGTCGACTCCCTCAATGGGCGGCCAAACCGGCAGGTCAAACTCGACTTGGGTCGTGTCGGTCTCGAGCCAAGCCGCCAAGGCTCCGTCCGACACCACGGCATTCACGATCCCGTTCTCGCCCAGCTGGGCCGCATCCGGGACTTCATCCGCCCCCACAAAGTCGATGGCCTCGGGCCAGCCGCGCTCGACCACATCGTAGGCCCAGTCGCTGGCGTACACAGACCCACCCGCTGCCACGTAGTTGCGGAGGTTGTTGATGATCTCATCCGCCATGTCGAGCGGCTCCTCGGGCACACCGCCGTCGGCATCCGCGTCGCCGTCGGTGCCTTCGTCCGCATCAGCCCCGCCATCCGCGTCCGCGTCCGCGTCCGCGTCGCCGCTCATGCCCGTGTCGTCCTCTGCACCCTCATCGGCATCGGCGTCCTCATCCATGTCAAAGAGCGGCCCGCCATCCGCGTCCGCGTCTTCCTCCTCGTCGGGGGGCCGGGGATAGACGATGCCCTCCTCGACATGGCCCCCGTTGAAGATGATGATGTCGAACTCCAGCATCTTGTCGAGGTCGCGGAGGAAGCCCGCCATCTCGTCGCCCACCTTGCCATCGACGAGCTCGTAGTTCGCAAAGCCCATGTGCTGAAGCACATCCTGGAAGTCGTCGTAGTCCCCGGTGATCACCGCCACATCCAGCTCGAGCGGGTCGAAGCAGTCCGGCTCCTCGAGCACCACCTCCTCGCCGTCGTCCACCTCAACCTCGTGAGTCTCGAGGATGGCGTCACCGTACTGCACGTACACGGTGTACGCCGAGCCAGCGGGCATTGGATCGAGGAGGAAGTAGCCATCCCGATCGGTGTAGGAGATGCGCGTGTCGTAGAGCTTCCCAGAGTCGTCCACGAGGTTGGCATAGACCATCGCGTCAGGCAGCCAGTGGCGCCCCGAGGGATCACAGACCCGCCCCAAGATGGTGCCCGGCGAGAGGCCGTCCTCGACCTCAGGGTCCTTGAAGAAGGTGTTCTCCGAGCAACTGTACAGTCCAGCAGCGAAGAGGCTCAGGGTGAGTGCGTGACGCATAGCGTGCTCCGTGGTGGCGGTAAATCTAGCGCTTTGCGCGCTACCGCGCACTTCCTAAATAAGGGGGATTGACCTCGTTGACGTTAGCCTCGGTCCCTACCGAGGGTCAACAGATCTCTTGGCTTTGTCACCGGTTTGGGGCTGTCCAGTCGCCCGACTTACCGCCCCGCTTCTCAAGCAAGCGGACGCCATCGATGCAGATGCCCTTGTCGATGGCCTTGGTCATGTCGTGGACCGTGAGGGCCGCAGCGCTGACCGCCGAGAGCGCCTCCATCTCGACTCCGGTGCGCCAGCAGGCCGAGACCTGGGCCTCTATCCGTATCGCGTCGCCCACACGCTCCACGGAGACAGAGACGGCATCGACGGGGAGCGGGTGGCAGAGCGGAATCAGGTCGGCGGTGCGCTTGGCCCCCTGAATACCGGCCAGCTCGGCGATCGCGAGGACGTCCCCCTTCTTGACGCGTCTCTCCGTGATCGCATCGAGGGCCTCCGGCGCCATGCGAACCCAGCCTTCGGCGCGCGCCATCCGCGGAGTCATGGGCTTGTGGCCCACATCCACCATGGACGGACGCCCGTCCTCGCTGATGTGCGTGAGTGACGTGCTCATGCGTCCCGCCAGAGGGGGCAGGTCAAGCATCGCGGGCCACCCCGGCCCCGGGAGAGCTCACTCCCGACCAAGTGAACAGCGATTCGCCGACCGCTGTCGAAGAGCGCATCAACATCGCCCTGAAAGTCCGCAGAGAGGGTCGCGAGGTAGCCGGCCGGGCTCATGACCTCAAAGCCCGCCTCGCCCATCGCAACCGCCGTGCGGTGGTTGCGGGCATAGCCCACCACCACGCCGGGTCCGAGCGCCACGTAGTTGGCCCCGTCTGTCCACTGCTCGCGCCGTCCGTGAATCGGATGACCGCCGCCGCACTGGACGGCCTCGATCGGGTGTCCCGCGGCGGCCAGCGCCTCGATCAAGTGAAGGTCGCCGTCATCAACCACCGTGCGGCCGCCCTCGAGGCTCAGGCTGAGGACCCTGGCTTCCTCCGAGCCTCCCGGCTCCAGCAGGGGCGTGTAGACCACCCCTGAGGTCCGGTCGGTGAGCGTGAACACCGTGTCGAGGTGCATCGAGCTCCGCTGCTTGGGCATCTCCACCACAAGCACGCGCTCGAGCCCCTCGGAGAGCAGCTCCGTGGCCAGCTTGATGATCATGGCCCAGCTGGTTCGCTCCGAGGCCCCGATGCAAGCGAGCGCTTCGGATACCACGAGCACATCTCCGCCCTCAATGGTCAGCGGCGCCGAGCCTCCAGCCTCGTGAACTCGGGTGGAGCTCCTCGCGATCCGTGCGGACTCGAAGCGGGGATGGCCCTCAAACACACTCCATGCCAGCATGGTCTCGCGGCGCCGGGCCGGCTTGTTGGCATTGCCGACGACGATCGTCTCGCCCACCACTGCCGCCAGGTCGCGGGTGAAGATGAGGTTGGGGGCCGGCGCAAAAATCGGCTTTCCGCTTAGGCTTCCGCCGATCGTGCCCACGACCATGGTGGCGGCCAAGGCTTCCGGGTCGAGCGCCGCCAGCTGCGCCACCTGCCGATCTCGGAGACGCTCCGCCTGCGCCACGTCCTCGATGAGGGCCGAGCGGCTTTCGTCTTCGATGAGTGCTTCGCCCAACAAGGTCTGAAACGGCACCACCTCGGCTACGGAGGCGAGGACATCACAGAGCTGCTGGTGCTCATCGGAGGCGGCCCGCACGTCGACGAGGTCATCGAACAGCAGGTACTGGGGCGAGGCCGGATCAATGTGTTCAGGGAGCATACGCTCCATTGCAGGACCTGGGGGGTGGATCACCACGCTCCTCAGTCGGCCAACCTCGCTCACAACCTTGATCATGTTGCCGACCTAACACACGAGCGAGGATGCGATAGGCTGGCCGACATGAAGAGATCCATCGCCAGCCTCTATCGTCGTGCATCGGCAGGGGAACTGCCCCTCTCGGATACGTGGTGGGCGCAGCGGGTGATGAATGTCATCCACCTGGCGGTGATCGTGACCCAGCAGACCGCCCAGGACCGGCTGCCGGTGCGTTCTGCGACGCTGGCCTATTGGACCGCCGTGGGTGCCGTCCCGCTGATGGTGCTCGCGTTTGCGCTCACCGGCGAGCTGGGGTTGACCGAGGTCACGGTGGAGGCGGTGCGCGGAATCCTGTACGACACGGTCCTCTCCGACGCCGTCGGCGATGAGATCTCGGCGGTGGTGGAGAACTTGCTCACCCGGGTGGACCTGAGCACGGTCGGGAGTGTCGGCGTCTTGGGCTTGATGGCCATCACCAGCCAGATCTACTTTCAGGTCGAGCTGGCGGTGAACGACATCTTCTCAACCCGACTGCATCGGAGCTGGATCTGGCGCTTTGTTCTGTTCAACCTGTCGGTGCTGGTCGCTCCCGTCATCGTGGCGACGGGCATGGTCTTGAGCGCTCGACTGCCGGAGACGGCCAGCGCTGTCGGTGTGGTTCTTCCATGGCTGATGACGTCTCTTGCCTTCGTGGTGGCCATCAAGTACCTGCCCAACACGCCCGTTAAGTGGCGCTCCGCCGTCATCGGCGGGCTGGTCTCGGCCGCCCTCTTCGAGGGCGCGAAGCGCGGCTTCACGCTCTACACCGACCTCCTCGGCACGCGAGATAGCATGGCGCGCCTCTATGGCTCGGTGGCCTTCCTGCCCGTGTTTCTCATCTGGCTCAACTTTGTGTGGCTGGTCATCTTGATGGGGGTCGAGCTCTCGTACGTCATCGACAAGGGAAGCCAGCTGCTCGATGTCCAGCGCGAGCGCGCACTCGACCCTCACGCAGCCCGGCGCCACCCCGACGGACTCTTTGCTCTCGGCGTGCTCTTGGCGCTGTACGAGGCCGCAGATGAAGGGCCGGTGACCGTGTCCCGAGTGGCGGATGTGGCAGGCGTCCCCCGCCATCACACGCTCGCGGCGCTGGAAGTTCTAGAGGACGCCGGCGTCGTGCTTCTGGACGGCAGCACGCAGCGGTGGAGCCCGTCTCATGACGCGTCTCACATCACGGCAAGCGAGGTGCTTCGGGCTTGGCAGAGCCTGGCTGCCCCCAACTGGATCGGTGATTGCCTCGGCGGCCAGTTGGTGGCCAAGATGCAGCTTCGTCTTGAGTATTCCGCCAACACCAGCATGGAGGACCTGCGTCGCGAGGTCACCGCGTGAGACGGATCCTGGGCGGACTGTCGCTCTTCTTGGCGCTCCTCGGAACCGGGGCGATCTTGGGCCAGATTGGCCTCGAGCAATCGATCGAGGACCGTCTGATGGCGGCCGGCGTGTCGTGGGAGACCAAGGATGTCGCCGTCGGACGAATGAGCTGGGACAGCCTGACGAGCGAGGCGCTCTCCGCAAACCGTCTCACCATCGAGCTCGGATGGCCCATCAAGGTTGAGATCTGGGCACCAACGATCGATGCCTCCAAGATCGAGCGCTGGATTCGGCCGTCGACGGTGTCCGCATCATCGGAGTGGAGGCCTCAGTGGGAAGCCAAGGCCTTCGACCTGTCGGTTCAGTGGGAGGACGAGGACCTGGTGACCGGGCTCGACGGCGCCCTCTACCCGCGAATCATCATGACGAACGGAGAGACGAGCATCTCCGCCTCTCTGCACCCCCGCATGGGCGTCTCACTCGCCGGCACTGTGACCGGGCAGCTCCCCCATCCGAATCTTTCCGGAGCCGGACAGCTGGACTTTCAGCTCGGCAGTACGGTGACCTTTCGTTTGACCGCTGCGAGCGCACAGACCCATCACCCCTTTATCGCGGAGGATGCCTTGCCTCCCACCGCTCTCCACGCTGAGGGATCATGGGACAAGCGAAACGGCTCACTGAGCGCCCGCGGCAGCTTTGGCGATGTGGGCTGGAGCGCAGAAGGCCAAGCCGCCACCGACCGCGTCGTCCTCGATGTCGCCATCCCCCTGACTCCGCTCGCGAAGGTCGTCGATCTATTCGGGCCTGGCGTTCCCGAGGCTCAGGTATCGGCCATCAATGGCGATGTCTCCTTGCAGGCCCACATCACGGGCCCGGAGTGGGCGTGGGCTCTCGAGCCGGGCGCGCGCGATCTGGCTGTCTCCGGCGCGGTGCCCGCCGACTTCGGTCAACCCATCGTCCGCTGGCGGTCCCGCGATCGGCGCCACTGCGGAGACGACGTCGAGTGCGTGCCCCGAGAGGTCCAGCACATCACCGGGCCGCGCACGGCAGGCTGGGTGTCGCTCGCGGCCGCGGGGTGGATGCCCGAGGCCGTCATTGCCGCCGAGGACATCCGCTTTCGCTCCCACCCCGGCTACGACCTCATTGCGATCCAGGAGGCCCTCGCTGACGCGGGCTCGGACGAGCGCCTGCGAGGGGGCAGCACCCTCACCCAGCAGCTGGCGAAGAACCTGTTCCTCGACGGCCGCCGAACACTCCGACGCAAGCTCCGCGAGCTGCTTCTTGCCATGAGCCTCGAGGAGCGAATGACCAAGGATGCCATCCTCACGCTGTATCTGAACGTCGTGGAGTTTGGACCCGGAATCTGGGGAATTCGGGATGCTGCAGAGGCGTGGTTCATGAAGACCCCGGACCAACTGACGGCCAAGGAGGCGGCCTTCCTCGCGTCGATTCTTCCAGCGCCAGAGATGTGGCACAGGCGGCTCTCAAGCGGGGGGCCTGTTCCTCACGCCCGGGTCAACGCCGTCCTCGATCGCATGAGGCGGCGCGGCAGCCTGAGTCGTACCGACCATGCCGAGGCCCGCGCGGAGGACCTGCGCGTTGTGCCTCCGGTCGACTCACTCTGAGGGCGGACACTGATCCGTGAAGCTGTAGCCATTTCCAGAGGCGGGCACCCCGGTGAGCGAGTTCTTGGTGTCACCCGAGAAGGTCCACACTCCGAGCCAGCCTTCCGTCTCTCCCGCCGGCCGTACCGGTGCCGTCATGTTTTCATAGCGGACCGTTCGCGAGAAGCGGAGGCGATCCATGAGGCTGTCCCAGCTCACCGAATCACCGAACGCCCGAGCGATGTACAGGGCGTCGTCTTCAGGGGTAGGAATCGCCCCTGAGTAGCTCAAGGCCGACCCCATGAGCCGTCCATCGACGTAGACCCTAAACTGAGTGGGGTCGCTGTCCTTGACCACCGCCACGTGATGCCAGTCCGCGTCAGGGGCCTCATCACGGACTTCCCCCTCTTGAGTGCTGAAGACCAGGTCCCCGCCTTCGATGCCCAGCCACCACGCCTTGTCGGGTCCCAGTGAAACCAGCGTACGGGTCTCGCCCAGATCCACCGCCTGAAACCAAGTCCAGAACTCAAGGGTGAAATCCTGTGTGGTGTAGAAGCCCCCCTCCGTGAGCGCCTCGCTGCCGATGTTTAGGTACCCGTCGTCCTCGAACGAGACGGCACGACAAGGCTCGACGGGTGCCGCGGTGTCGTCTTGCTGGGGAGTGGATCCAGTGTCGTCACCGCCCGGTGCGCCCCCCCACGGCCGAGGGGGCGGCAGGCAGCCTTGGGTCACCCCTAGGATCAGAAATGGCGCCAATCGGAACATCTCCTCGCATCATAGCGCCTGCCGCAGTTTTCGGCCTCCTCGGGAGCAGGTTACCGTTCATTCGGCCACGGGAGGCAGGTATGCAGCGCCAATTCGAGGAGGGCACCACCCTCGACAGGTTCATCTTCGAGACCACCAAGGAGCATGCCGACGCCACAGGCCAGTTTGCGACCCTGCTCAAGCAGGTGGCGCTGGCCAGCCGACTCGTCTCCGCGCGTGTCAACCGAGCCGGCCTCGCGGGAATGCTGGGCGCCACCGGCGAGATGAATGTTCAAGGCGAGTTTGTGCAGAAGCTCGATGTCTACGCGAATGAGACATTCAAGCGCGCGCTGGAGCATCCCGGTGTGTGCGCGGCCATCCTATCGGAGGAGGACGAAGAGGCCACTCTGACGCCCGAGCGCTTTCACTCGGGCCGCTATGTCTTCTGCATGGATCCGCTCGATGGGTCCTCGAACATCGATGTCAACGCCACCATCGGTACCATCTTCGGCATCTTTCGTCGGCGCTCTCCCGAGGGCGAGCGCGCCACGGCTGAAGACATCCTCCAGCGAGGAACGGAGCTGGTCGCCGCCGGCTACGTGGTGTACGGATCGGGCACTGTCATGGTGCTCGCCGTCGACGGGCAGGTCAACGGCTTCACGCTCGATCCGGTGGTGGGCGAGTTCTTCCTTAGCCACCCCGACATCCGGCTCGCGCCACACGCCAAGACCTACTCGGTCAACGAGGGCTATGCCTACGCATGGGACGAGCGCTTGCGCACCTACGTCGATGGACTCAAGCAGCGCCGCGAGGGATGGCGAGCCCGCTACATCGGCTCGCTCGTGGCCGACTTTCACCGCAACCTGATCAAGGGCGGCGTCTTTCTGTACCCGGGCACAACCTCGAGCCCAGAGGGCAAGCTTCGGCTCTTATACGAGGCCTTTCCGCTCGCTTACATCGCCGAGGCGGCCGGGGGGGCGGCATCAAGCGGCACGCAGCGCATTCTCGAGGTCGCTCCCTCCGAGATGCATGCGCGCACGCCACTGTTCATCGGAAATCGTGAGAACGTCGAAGCCATCGAGGCCGTGCTTCGATGACAGCCGGCCTCCCGGGGGCCTTTGAGGTTCAAGCGGACGAGGTGCACACCCTGTGTCTCCATGGGGACGCGTCAGCAGCGCTTCGCGTACAGGACCTCGAGCTCACGGTCGAGCCCAGCTTGCACATCGAGCGGACCACGCTCCCCGCGGGGCCAACCCGCCCTCCCGTCGTGCTGGTCCATGGCTTCGCCCAGAACCGCTTCAGCTGGCACACCAGCGTTCGCTCAATGTCCGGCTGGCTGGCTGCGCAAGGCTGGGATGTTTGGAACCTTGAGCTGCGCGGTCACGGTCGGTCCCGACGAAAGGGACAGTCGGTCGCCACCACCTTCGCGGACTACCCCAAGGACCTCAACACGCTCGCAGACCACATGGCACAACCCGCCTTCTGGATCGGACACTCGCTGGGCGCGAGCGTTGCCTATGCGGCCGTGGCCGCCCGTCCTCAAGAGGCACGCTGCGCCGGAGTGGTGAGCATCGGCGGCCTCTACCGGTTTGGTCAAGCGGGTTGGCTGATTCCCGGTCTTGTTCGAGCGACGAAGAAACTACCCGGCAATGTCGACATCGGGGACATTCAGGTTCACACCGGCCTTTCAGGGCGAATTCTCGCCCGCCTCTTTCCCCTGGTCGACTTGGCAGCCTATGGCATGCCGGTTGCCGGGTGGTGGCCTGGATCGGTCGAGCCCGAGCTCGCGAAAGAGCGAATGAAGCGGGGGTTTGACTACATCCCCGTGAGGGTCTGGCAGGAGATGGCTAGCTGGGCGGCAGCCGACGACGCCCCCTGGGACGCGGGCTGGCAGGCGGCTTCCGTACCCAACCTCATCATCCTCGGGGACCGAGACAGCATGCTCTTTCCGGAGGAGGGCCGGGCAGCCTTTGATCGATCGGGGGCAGGGGACAAGACCTTGAAGATTCTCGATGACACCGACGGCTTGACCCACTGGGGTCACCTCGACATCGTCCTCGGCAAGTCTGCACCTGCCCATGTATGGACCTTGATCAATCAGTGGATGAGCGCACGCTCAAGCTAGCCTCCGGACCGCACCTATCCGCCCAAAAGAGCGAGGCCTCGCCACCGGAGTGGCGAGGCCTCGGAAACACGTCGACGCGAATCAGATGTCGAAGCGGGCGGACATCGAGGCCGCAAAGGGCTCGCCCACCCCGGCACCGGTCAGGAAGAACGGACCGTCCATCACCTTGTCTGGACTGATGGTGAAGTCGATGTCGACCCCTTCGAAGTCAATCGATGCGCCAAAGGCTGGCGTCACTGGAGCCGTCATGATGTCGAACTCTTCATCTCCCATCGGGACATTGGCATCCAGAGCAGAGACCACCGAACCGCGAAGACCAAACCAGTCGTTGATGGCGAACTCTCCAGCGATGTTGATCTGAGCCAGCGTCAGATCGATCGCCATGTCGCCCTCCTCGGGCTTCGTGATGCCCGCGCGCGGTCCGAGCGTCACGGCAGCACGCGAGCGATCGGTCTTGAAGCGCCAGCCCATGTCATAGGCACCATCGATGATGATGTTCTTTCCTTGGTAAGCAAGGTTTGCACCGTAGGCGGTGACCTCCGACTTGGTGAGATCACGGCTTTGAATGTAGGCCGTGATGTCCGTGTTGTCTTCGCCCTTGGTGAATGCTCCACCGTAGGCCATGTCCGACTTTCCGCTGGTGATGCCGTATCCACCGCCCACCGTGACATTGTCCTTGTTGATCGCACGGAGCATGACCATGTAGCCCGTGTCGCCGTCGGCCGCGTAGTAGCTCATGTCCGAGCTACCCGCCGTGTTCTGCTCGATACGCATCGACCGACCATCGGCCTTGTACGTGGCGGAGAGCACACCCCCTTGCGGACCGATCGCCGCTGGCGCAGCTGCAGGGTCTGCAGGATCTGCAGGATCGCCCGCCCCCGCTTCAGGCACGGCCGCCTGTCCTTCAGCGATGTCGAACCACATGCTCGCCTTACCGTTGTCTGTGCGCGCGAAGTACCGTCGATAGTCGGTCTCATCGGTCAGGCCCGCATTGGATTGGAAGGCATTGACGCGTGCGTCCGTTGCGAAGGCTTGGGTCGAAAACAGCGCGATGGCTGCGATGGAAAACTTGTACATTGGACACTCCATGGGCAATGTCAGGTTGGCTCGAGGTGATCGAGCGAGGGCACCAGCAAGCTTGCTGTGCTGACACCTCAATGCACGTTTTGTGCCACCCTAGCCAAAAGGTTGACGCGCCAACACTTGTGCTAGAAACCTTCTAGACATTGCCACCCCTTTTGCGCATCAATAGAGCAGAAGGTGCGTAGGGCGGTTCGCACCTGTTAATCCTTCGACACCGCCCGGAGAGGTGTAAGACATTCATCATTGACCCACCGTTCCTGTTCACTGCAGGCGCCGTGATTGCGCTGGCTTCACGCCGGCAGATCGTGGCGAAGACACCGAATCTCTTAGGGGCCAGTGCAGCCGCGGCCCTTGGCTTCGCCGTGTTTTTTTGGATCTCCGTGACCTGGTTTGTCTTTCAGGCGCCCGACTGGATGCTCAGCTACACCATTCCGTCCAACCAGCTGCCCATGGTCGGCGTGCACGCCTTGTTTCTGCTCGGCCTCCTCCTGTCCTCGATGAGCGGCCATGTGCTCACCGCCGTCTTCATCCAGCGGGGCCAAACCAAGCTCGCGGTCGCGACGCTGGCATCCGGAATGGTGTGCTGGCTAGGCCTATGGCTGCTTACCTTGGACCGCTACATGGTGGTGGGCACCTATGATGAGTTCGCCGCCGGTGCAGCAACGCCGCTCGTCGAGTCCACGATCTCCGGTGCGATGAACTTCGCCGGAGTCGCCCAGGGCCTTGTCGGCTTCGGGCTGGTGGGGGCCTGCTACACACACGGAAAGAGACTGAGGGCACGCTGATGTCATCCTTACCTGTCATTGATCCTCGAACGGGCGAAACCACCGGCCAGATCGAAACGACCCCCGTCGAGACCATTCGAGAACGCCAAGCACGTGCCCGAGAGGCACAGACCGCATGGATGGACCTTCCGCTCGCCGACCGTAAGACTGCGGTGGCGGCGCTTCATCAAGGCTTCCTCGCCCAGGCTGACGCGATCGCCGAGGCCCTTCTCGAAGACTGCGGTCGGCCTGCTGGGGAGGCATGGACCGCCGAGATCGTGGCCAACCACGAGCTGTTCGGATGGTGGCTTGGCCACATCGACGACTTGCTCACGGCCACCCCGGTCGACCTCAACCCTATCAACTACCCGGGCAAGACCGGGCGGGTTCGACTCGATCCGAAGGGCGTGGTCGGCTTGATCACACCCTGGAACCTCCCCGTTGCCATTCCCCTTCGTACCATCATACCCGCCGTTCTGGCCGGTAATGCTGTGGTGTGGAAACCCTCCGAGCACGCCCCTCGGACTGCAGAACTGCTCGCCAAGCTCTTTGCTGCACACCTCCCTGAGGGGCTGATTCAGCCCGTCATCGGTGCGGCAGACCAGGGCGCTGCGGTCGTGACCGCCGGCGTCGACATCGTCTTCTTTACGGGCAGCGTGGCGACAGGCCGAAAGGTCCAAGTGATGGCCGCTGAGCAGGGCATTCCATGCACTCTGGAGCTTGGCGGTAAAGACGCGGCCGTTGTGCTAGCGGACGCCGACATCAACCGAGCCGCGGATGGCATCACCTGGGCGGCCTACGCCTTCGCGGGCCAAAACTGCGCTGCAGTTGAGCGGTGCTATGTTCACAATTCGGTCCTCAGCGCCTTCATTGAGGCCGCTAAGACCCGAACCAAGCGACTCCGCCAAGGCGAGGATGTCGGACCTCTGGTGACCGAGGCCCAGCTTCGAACCGTTCAGCGGCACGTCGAAGATGCCATGCAGCGCGGCGCGACCGTCGTGTGTGGGGCCGATGCCGGCGGGCCCGGGTTTTATTATGCACCGACACTGCTGACTCATGTCCCAGAGGACGCCTTGGTGCTCAATGAAGAAACCTTCGGCCCCGTCCTCCCTGTCGTGGGTTTTGACGCGCTTGAGGACCTACCCGATCTCGTGAATCGTACCGCGTACGGCCTGACGACTTCGATCTGGACGAGCGATGTTGAGCTGGGCGAGGCGCTCAGTGAGCAGTTCGACTGCGGTGTGGTCACGATCAACAACCACAGCTTCTCTGGCGCCCTCGCCTCCGCCGCATGGGGAGGTACAAAGGATACGGGTCATGGCGTCACCAATTCACGGTTTGCTCTGTACGAGATGACCCGGCCGCGAACCATCATTGCGGACCGATCACGGCAGCGCGAGATGTGGTGGTATCCCTACAATGACGCCCTGCTGAAGGTGACCCAAGGTCTGGTTGAAGTGTCGCGTTCTGGTGGGAATCGGTTACCCGCACTGGGTCAAGTCGTCGCCGGTCTGGTGCGACGCTGGAAGGAATGAACGTGAGCCGTCGACCCCGCCCCCCTCGTTTTCTTGGTTTAGATCTTGCCTGGGCCCCGCGCCACTCCTCCGGGGGTGCGATCATGGAGCTGCATGAAGACGGCCTCAAGCTCGTCTCCAGCTGCTCGCTGCGAGCTCACGAAGACATCCTGTCCTGGATCGCGAGAAATCGTGGACGTGACGGCGTCACCGTGGCCGTCAACGCGCCCATCATTGTCGACAACATGGGCGGCCAGCGCCCCTGTGATGCCCAACTGCATGAGCACTTCTCTCGGCACAAAGTCGACGAGTATCAAGTGAACCTCGTGAACGCGTCGCACCCCCGAACCATCGGGCGAGCACTGATGCGAATGGGCTTCGATCCTGACCCGTCTGCGACCGGCGACAGGGTCATCGAGACCTACAATCAAGCCACGCAGGTGCTGCTCTTTGGTGTTGAGCGACCCGTACGCCTTAAGGTCGGGCCTGTCGGCGCACGCAAGGACGCGGTCGCGCGCTACCGAGAAAACATCGACACCATGCTCACGGACTCGTACCCCTCCATGGTCGACAGCCCCGCCCTGGACGAGTTGATTGAGGCGGACCTGCCTAACTGCAACGGCAGCCGTGTCGGCGAGCTTGAGGAGCGACTTGAGGCCGTACTCTGCGCCTACACAGCGGCATACCTCAATGTGCGGGGCCCCGAAGACTGCGCCTTCTTGGGCGACCTCGATCGAGGCTACGTCTTGCTCCCAACAACCCGGGCCGCTCCCGTCGAGGCCTAGTCTCGGCGCGACCGTCGCCGCGACCGTTCAATCCTGCTGGCTTCCCGTACTGCGCTGGGATAGCCGCCCATCCTGTATTGGGGGACGATCGTGAGCAACCACTTCTTGACCGACAAGTCGCTTTCGCTCGAGGCGGCCTTCTTCGGCTATGCCGTCGATAAGGCCCCGAGCTTTGCCGAGCCCGGAGTCGAGGCACACTACGCGCCGGATGTGGGTTTTCGCCTGAAGCACATCGACCTTCGTCTCACCATCGACCCGACCGCCGGAACACTCTCAGGCGAGGCCCGCCTTGAGATCTTGCCGCTGAGGACGGGCTTGGGGGAGGTCGTCCTCGACTTCGACGATATGACCATCGACCAGGTCGTGAATGAGGAAGGCGCATCGCTGGAGTGGCACGCGGAAGACGGGCGACTGACGCTCCATGGCGTCGCCAAAGCCGGAGAGACGATCGCCATTTCCTGGCACGGCAAGCCTGCTCGCGGTCTGTACTTCACCGGTCCAACCGAGGCGGAACCTGAGCGCCCCCACATGGCTTGGTCTCAGTGCCAAGATGAAGATGCGCACTTCTTCTTTCCCTGCATCGACCACCCGTCGGTCAAGTGCACGTGGACGATGGCATTCACCATCCCCGGCGGCATGCAAGCCATCGGTAACGGGCGATTCGAGGGCCAGGAGGGCAACACTTGGCGATGGAGCCAGGCGGAGCCCATGCCGGCCTACCTCTTCACAGTCTGCGTGGGCGACTTCGCCGTCTATACCGACGAGAGCGATCGCGTACCGGTGCGCTACTTGGCCCCCAAGGGGGTCTCCGATGAAGACTTCAAGCGCATCTTTGGAAAGACGCCGCGCATGATCGCCTTCTTCGAGGAGCGCTACGGACACCCTTACCCTTGGCCTCGGTACGACCAAGTGGTCGTTCATGACTTCATCTTCGGTGGCATGGAGAACGTGGCGTCGACCACCCTGACCGATCTCTGTCTCACCGACGAGCGCGCAGCCATCGACTGGGATGCCGAGGACCTGATCGCCCATGAGCTTGCTCACCAGTGGTTCGGCGATCTCCTGACCTGCCAAGACTGGTCTCAAGGCTACCTCAACGAGGCCTGGGCGACCTACTCCGAGGTGCTCTGGAAGACCCATGACCTCGGCGTGGACGAGGCCACGTATCACCTCTTCGGCGATCTCAAGAACTACCTCGCGGAGTGCGCCAGTCGCTACAAGCGGCCCATTGTGACCTACCACTTCCGCGAGCCGATCGATGTGTTCGACAGACATCTGTACGAGAAAGGCGCGCTGGTGGTGCACACCCTCCGTACCTTCCTCGGCGACGAAGCATTCTGGGCCGGTGTCGAAGACTACCTCCACACCAATGCCCACACGACTGTCCACTCCCGGGACTTCCAGGTCGCGATGGAGAGGGCCTCTGGGCGGAATCTTGACGGCTTCTTCAACGACTGGGTGATGAGCGCGGGCCACCCCGTGCTCACGGTGAAGATTGGCCACAGCAAAGGTCTGCTGAAGATCACCCTCACCCAGAAGCAAACGGGCGACGGTGTCCCGAACGTCTACCACTTTCCGCTGGCCTTCAAGGTGGTCACGAAGGAGGGAACTCGGGACTTTACGCTTCCCGTCGGAGAGCGAACACAGACCTGGTCAATACCGCTCGACACATCACCCGATCGCGTGGAGATTGATCCAGGGTTTCGCGTCTTGGCGAACATGAGTGTCGAAGGGTCCACGAAGCTGCTGAAGGCCTCACTTCAGGGCGATGGGTGCGTCGTCGGACGGATACGTGCGGCAAAAGCGCTGGCTAAAGATGCCTCTCCTGCGGCGCTTGATGCCCTTGCGGAGGCGCTGCAGCAGGAGCCCTTCTGGGGGGTCCGGGCCGAGATCGCCGCGCTGCTCGGCAAGAACGGCACCGACGCCGCGCGGGCAGCCCTCCTCGCCGGTCTCTCAGATGACCACCCGAAGGCGCGAGGGCCGATCGTCAGCGCGCTGGGCGAGCTGCCCTCTCACCCCGACATCATTGCCGCGCTGATGACCATCGCGACCCAGGGCGATCCTTCGCTCCAGGTCGAGGGTGGCGCCGTGCGCGCACTCGGGAAGCTGCGGGCCCCTGGAGTGATCGACCTTGCACTCGCCGTCGCCGAGCGGCCCTCATGGGGCGCGGTACTGACCTGCCGAGCCCTCGAAGCGATGTCATTCACGAAGGATCCTGCGGTACTGCCACACATCCTCCGATGGACCGAGAACGACAAACCTGAGCGAGCCCGCTGTACCGCCGCCGCCGCCCTCGGACGGCTCGCTCGAGAGGTCGAGGCCGTTCATGATGCTGCGATTGACCGCCTCATCGAGCTGGTCAAGACAGGAGGCTTTCGCATTAAGTACACCGCGGTCTCGACGCTGGGATCGTCCGGCAGCACGCGCGCGCTCGGCACCCTCCGGTCCATCCACGAAGGCCAGTCCGACGCACGGGTTCGCCGAGGGGCGTACGAGGCGATTCAACGAATCAATAAGACCAACAAGCAGGGCGGCGATGTCGGACAACTTCGCCGGGACGTTGACGCCCTCGTGAAGGACAACCAGAAGCTGCAAAGTCGCATCGACAACCTGGAGCGCATGAGCGACTGACGGTACACTCCCTCATCGGAGGGTGAGTGGCGCGTGTAGTGGTCGATGCAGTGGGCGGCGACGGGGGTCTCGACGTCGTCTTGGACGGCGTGTGCCAGCTGAGCCTCGAAGAGAGCGACATCCAAGTGCTGCTGGTGGGCGATGCTGACGCCATTTCTGCGGGCCTCACCACCCGTCGACACAACCCTGCTCGGGTCATGATTCAGCACGCCGGCCCCGCGATCGCCATGGACCAAGACCCTAGGGAGGCGCTCGAACAGTCACCCGAGGCATCCATCTTGGTCGCCATGCGTGCCCTTGCCGAGGGACGAGCAGATGCCTTGGTCAGCGCGGGCCACACGGGTGCAACCGTCCTCGCGGCCAGCCAGCTCCTCCCTCGACTCCCTGGAATTCGGAGGGCCGCGCTGGCCGCAGTACACCCTACGGAGGGGCGCCATGGACCCCGAGACGATCCTTTCTCTCTCATCCTGGATGTGGGTGCGACCTTATCGGCGACGGAGGAGGACCTGATCAACTTCGCCATCATGGGCTCGGCGTATGCCAGCGTCATCTCTGAAAACCCCCACCCCTCGGTCGCCCTGCTCTCCAACGGCTCAGAGCCCAACAAGGGCACACCCGCTATTAAGGCGGCCCATCGCTCGCTTTCGGCGCATCCCGCCATCAATTTTGTCGGCAATGTCGAGGGCCTCGACCTCCCGCGAGGTACCGCAGATGTGGTCGTTTGTGACGGCTTCTTAGGCAACGTGGTTCTAAAGATGCTCGAAGGCGTGACCGAGGTGGTGACGGATCTGGCGCGAGACGCGTATGCTCGAAAGTTCTTGTGGCGGCTGGGACTAACGATGCTCTCACAGGGCCTGCGCCAGCTTCGAACCATGACCGACTGGAAGCAATACGGTGGCGCCCCTCTGCTGGGATTCGATGGTGTGATCATCAAGGCCCACGGACGATCAAATTCTCGAGCCATCCGAAACGCAATAAAGGTGGCAGCCAAAGCTCATGATCGAGGTCTCTCCGAGGAAATTCGAAGAGGCATCGAAGCCCACGGCTGACCTAAACTCCATTTGGGACACGGGTTCCTGTTCGGGAAGCAAATTTCCCTCTGCGAGTTCAGCCCTTGTCGGATATGGCAAACATCACCACCCGGAGCGAGGCTATGAGCGACGACAAAGTGCTCTTCGAGATCACCGAACAACACCTCAATACAGGCCTTAGGCGATTCCCGGTCGGCCATGTCCGAACCAGCCGGGTCGACCCCGAGCAGGGTGTCTCCTATGTGGGCTATCCCATTGCTGATCTTGCCTCCCTTGACCCTGAAGCCGCCATCTACCTCCTGTACAACAAGGAGCTTCCCAGTGATGCCGAGCTTGCGGCGTTCAAGGCGGACATCGCCTCCCGTGCCGCCGTCGACCCCGCCGTCATCAACGTCCTCAAGAGCCTCCCGAAGGATGGCCACCCAATGGAGTGGCTCATTAACGGCCTGACCCTGCTCGGCATGACGGGAAAGACGGGGGACTTCTACCAAGATGGCCTCAACCTCGTCGCTCGGTCTGCAGAGCTGATCGCCAACATCTTCCGCATTCGTTCGGGGTGGGGTGAGCCCATCCCCTCCGACCCGAGCCTTGGCCTCGTCGAGAACTTCGTTCACATGCTGGGTGTTCCCGGCGCCGACAACGATAAGCTCACTACGCTCTTGCGCACCTTCTACGTGCTTCACATGGACCACGGCGGCGGCAACCTCTCGACCTTCACGGGCAAAGCCGTCGCTTCCGGCCACGCGGACCAGTTCTCGAGCCTTGCCGCAGCGATGGCGGGGCTGTACGGACCACTCCATGGCCGCGCTAACCAAGAGTGCCTCAACTTCGTGAAGACCGTCGGCACCACCGACCCCGACGAGATCGAGCAGTTTGTTCGCGACACCCTGGCCAGCGGCGGCAAGATTTTCGGATTCGGACACGCGGTGCTGCGGGCAGAGGATCCCCGCGCGACAGTGCAGTACGGACTGGGCCGAGAACTCTGCCCCGACGATCCTCTGTTCAAGACCGCGCTCGCCATGCGCGAGCGTGCGGTAAAGGTGCTGAAAGAGAACCCCAAGATCTCTAACCCTTACCCCAACGTCGACGCCGTCTCCGGTACGCTCTTGAACGCGAGCGGTTTGACCAACGCCGAGTACTACACCCTGCTGTTTGGCTTCGCCCGAATCGCGGGCATCACCGCCCAGATCGTGGACGAGCGCGTCCACATGCGTAATGGGCGAGGCGTACCGATCTATCGCTGCTCTTACGTCGCGGAGAACCAAGCTCCCCGCCGACTTCGCTGAGCTCCTCTCCAACCACCCGAAACTCCGAGGACAGCCATGAAGCTGCACGAGTATCAGGCCAAGGACCTCCTGCGCGCCAACGGCGTAAAGGTCCCTCCAGGCATCGCTGCCACCACCACCGCTGATGCGGTCGCCGCCGCCCAAGAGCTGGGCGGAGACTTCTGGGTCGTGAAGGCCCAGGTCCATGCAGGTGGCCGCGGCAAGGGTCGATTCAAAGAGGTCGAGACGGAGGACACCCTCGGCCGAGTGCTGCGCGGAGAGGCCGACGTCCCTGGCAAGGGCGGTGTTCAACTTTGTAGGAGCATCGGTGACGTCCAGGCTGCTGCAGACATGATGCTCGGGAACACCTTGGTCACCAAGCAGACCGGCGCCGAGGGTGTGACGGTCAAGACCGTTCTGGTCACCACCGGGGCAGACATCGCTCAAGAGATCTACGCCGCGGTGCTCCTGGATCGCCAAGAGTCCAAGCTGGTCCTGATGGTTTCCGCCGAGGGCGGAACCGAGATCGAGGAGGTCGCCGAGGAGAACCCCGACGCGATCCTCAAGGCCCACATCGACCCCGCCACGGGCCTCGGAGACTGGCAGTGCCGCCAGTTGGCGTTCAAGCTCGGCCTCACCGGCGCCGCTTTCAAGGACGCCTGTCGTCTCTTCAAGGGGCTCTACCAGACCTACCTGGCGGCGGACTGCTCGATGCTTGAGATCAACCCGGTCATCGTGACTTCGGAGGGCGAGGTCATCGCACTCGACGCCAAGGTCGACATCGATGACAACGCAGCCTTCCGACAAAAGGATATCGCGGCGATTCACGACTCCGGAGAGATGGATCCCTCCGAGGTCGAGGCCGCCGCCTACAACCTCAACTTCATCAAGCTCGACGGAAACATTGGCTGCATGGTCAACGGAGCCGGCTTGGCGATGGCCACGATGGACATCATCAAGCTGTACGGCGGCGAGCCCGCGAACTTCCTTGACGTCGGTGGCGGTGCCAAGGTCGACCAAGTGAAGGCGGCCTTCAAGATCATCTCTGCCGACCCGAATGTTCAAGCCATCATGGTGAACATCTTCGGAGGCATCATGAAGTGCGATGTGATCGCCGAAGGCGTCATCGCAGCCGTAAAGGACGTCGGCCTCGAGCTGCCGCTCGTCGTGCGGCTGGCGGGCACCAACGTCGAGCTGGGCAAGACGCTTCTCGAAGAGAGCGGCCTTCCCATTCTTACTGCAGACTCAATGGCCGACGCCGCAAAGAAAGCCGTCGACGCCACACAAGGAGCATGAACCATGGCGGTACTCGTTGACAACAACACCCGACTGATCTGCCAGGGAATCACTGGCGGTGCAGGGTCTTTTCACTGCGGCCAGATGCTGGACTACGGCACCAACCTCGTCGGAGGCGTCACCCCCGGCAAGGGCGGTCAGTTCTTCAACGGCAGCGTCCCCATCTTCAACACCGTCGAAGATGCTCGGGCGGCCACCGATGCGAACGCGTCGGTGATTTTTGTCCCGCCTCCCTTTGCGGCCGACGCAATCTGCGAGGCCGTCGATGCCGGGATTCGGTTGATCATCGTGATCACCGAGGGCATCCCCGCGAACGATATGGCTCGAGCTTGGGCCTACATGAAGGGTAGAGACGTTCGCATGATCGGTCCAAACTGCCCCGGAATCATTACGCCTGGGCAGTGCAAGATTGGCATCATGCCCGGGCACATTCACACCCCCGGCCGGATTGGTGTTGTGAGTCGTTCCGGCACCCTGACCTACGAAGCGGTGGGGCAACTCTCGGCCGTCGGCCTTGGCCAGTCCACCTGCATTGGCATCGGCGGCGACCCCATCATCGGCACCAACCACACCGATGCGCTCAAGCTCTTCAATGACGATCCGGACACCGATGCCGTGATCATGATCGGGGAAATCGGCGGCTCAGCTGAGGAAGAGGCGTGCGCGTGGGCCAAGGACAACATGAAGAAGCCGGTGGTCGGCTTCATCGCGGGAGCCACGGCCCCTCCTGGGCGCCGCATGGGTCACGCCGGGGCCATCATCTCAGGCGGACAAGGGACCGCAGAGGCGAAGTTTCAGGCAATGGAAGCCGCTGGAATCCACGTCGTTCGCAGCCCCTCCGAGATGGGCTTGAAGATGAAGGAAGTCCTCGGACTGTAGAACTTTTCCATAGGCTAACCAATAAAAACCCCCCGACGATTCGGGGGGTTTTTATTTGGTTTTCGGCTTTTTTGTGAGGTTTTGTTAATGTGTTTTCAATATTGAGGGTTGACACAGCAATGTTTTGCGAGCATTTTCCCGGCGTCAACCACGAGGTGACCTATGGAAACCATCACGAACCCCGTCCTCATTGATGCCGCCTTGACCATCATCATGGCGCTTGCTCTCATTGGCGGCACCGCCGCCGCGCTGTGGCTGCTGCCCTGGAGCGACCAAGCCATACGGTCCGTGGACAAGAGCTTGAATCCGGTCGACCTGACGGAGGAGGTTCCCCTCCCGCGTCTAGCCGTTCCTCGCTCCCAGCTGGGGTAGCCGATCCGCAAGGAAGGCCGAGAAGTCCTCCAGCGACCGGAACGTGTGAGAGCCCTCAATACCCTCGGCGCCCTCACCCCCGAGCCATATCTCGACCCCACGAGGCAAGAGACCCCGAAGCTCCGCTACCGTCTTCTCATTGTCATCGGTCGATGAGAAGGCCGACATCGAGAGGCACACGGCTGACGCTCCCACCCAAGTCGAGGCCGCTGAGACGGCGGAGGGTGGCGAGTCTGCCCCGATAAAGACGACCCGATATCCGCCCAACACAAGGCAACACGCCACGAGATGGAGACCCAGCGCGTGACTCTCTCCGACTGGCGTGGCACATACGACAGCGGGGCCCTTGGCCTCGGCGTTGAAGACTCGCCACTCAGAGGCGAGAAAGTCGCGGAGCACCTCGGACGCAAAGTGCTCGTGTTCAATCTCAATCTCACCGGAAGCCCACCACTGACCGAGTTCCGACAGGAGCTCGCCCGCCCGTGAGTGCACGAAGCTACGGAGCCCTGACTCCGCAACCTCGGATCGGAAGCTCCGAAAGAGGCCATCCGCGTCAAACTCTCGGGTGCAGCGCAGAAACTCTTCCGTGCCTGACCTCACTCGCGAGCCCCGCATCGGCACGACCGGGCCGGGAGGCGGAAGCAGGGCCTCCAGCTGGACCTTGGTCATCTCAAGCACCTGGGCTGGGCGATGCCCAAGCCGGATGGCGCGGGAGACCAAGGTTAGAAACTCCACGACCTCCTGGCCGTATACGCGGTGACCGCCGTCGGTTCTCTCCGGCTTTGGGTACCCGTAGCGCCGTTCCCAGTTTCTGAGCGTACCCTCCGACAAGCCCACCGCCTTAGCGACGGCTCCGATGCTCATCAGTGGTCCAGTGGTCATGTTATCCTGCCTGCTCGAGAAGGTGTTTCGGTAATTATATAGCATTTGATTACTTTTTACGACACCGAAAACCGTATTTGCCGCAAGCCTAGAACTTTGATAAACTTTTGAACATGTTTGTGGCGCTAGTGATGTGCGGCATCGCCGTTGCCGACCCCGTCGTAGACTCCCCTCCCGGAGCCGACTCCGGTCCGTCTTCGGAGACACCAGCAGAAGACATCGAGGCCACGCCCGAGCCGGACGCTCGAGAGGATGCCTCACCCCAAGCCGCCATGACCGGTCCAGTGCCGATCTTCACCCCACCCCCCGTGTACCCCCCCGATGCTCTGGCGGCAGGCGCCGGGGGAAGCGTCCTCCTCTCTCTCGAGATTGACGAGGAGGGGGCCGTCATCGCCGTCGAAGTCCTGGACGCCGATCGCCAGGACTTCGCCGCCGCCGCCGCACTCAATGCACGCTCATTCCGCTTCTCTCCGGCCACACTCACGGATGGGTCGTCAGTGGCGGTCACCATTCAGTATCGCACGGTGTTCGAAGCAGAGAAGGCAGCGCCAATCTCGGTGGAAGGCTTCGTTCGCGAGGCGGGCCCTCGAATCCCGCTTCGCGGTGCTTCTGTCATGGCCCTCAGTGCCGAAGGGGAGCGCGTCCTCACAGAGACAGACGATGCTGGAGGCTTCAAGATGGCCGGCCTCGACCCGGGTCCCTGGACCGCTCGTGTCTCGGCACCGGGCCATGTAACCGATACCTTCGAGTTCACCGTCGAGCCCGGCCAGGTCGCATCGGTCAAGGCATTTCTGGTCCGGGACGAGGTCCGTACAGGCCAAGTGGCCGACCAAGAAATCGTGATCGTCGCGGTCGCACCGGAGACCGAGGTTACCGAGCGAAGACTGACCCGGGAGGAGGTCCGGTACCTACCCGGAACAGGTGGGGACGTCGTGAAGGTGGTCCAGAACCTTCCGGGGGTAGCCCGGTCTCCCTTCGGTACCGGCAACCTTCGCATTCGAGGAACAGCCCCAGAGGACTCCCTGTACTATCTCGACGGCGGACGCATCCCCATCGTGTTCCACTTCGCAGGACTCACCACGGTTCTGGCATCGGACTTCCTCGAAGAAGTGGCCTACCTCCCGGGAAGCTACACCGTGCGGTACGGGCGTGCCCTCGGTGGCCTCGTCGACCTTCGAACCGAGCGACGCCTCCCCGAGCGTTCGAGTGGCTACGCATCGGTGGATGTCTTTCAGGCCTCTCTCTATGTGCAGCAGGTGATCGGTAACCGAGATGCTGTGACCGTCTCGGCTCGCCGCTCTTACGCCGATGCCGTCCTCAACCCCATCCTCAACAAGGGAGACCTCACGGTCCAAGCCCCTCGCTATTATGATGTGCAGGCTCGCTGGTCGCGCAAGCTCGACAGCGGATGGACCGACCTCCTCCTTTTTGTGTCTGACGACCGATTTCGCTTCTTGGGGCAGGGTGAAGACGAGGTGGTCCTAGCCGGCTACGCCACGCAGTTTCAGAAGGCACGGTGGTTGACCAACTGGGACCTCGGGTCCGGCCGCAGCCTCGAGGTCTCCGTCGTCATGGGTCCGGAGAAGAAGTTCTTCGAGAATGATGGAAGCAGCCAAGCCTACGAGCGCGAGGCTCGGATCTCCACTCGCCTCGAGTACAAGCAAGAAGAGACCCAGACACGCGATATCGGGTGGCTGGTCGGCACGGACCCCAACTTCAACCGCACGTCGTTTCTCTATGACATCGCCGGCCCCCCTGAGCGGGCCGTGTCAACCAACCGCTGGGCACCGAAGGAAGAGGGCGCAGAGAACATCTGGCAGCCGAGCATCTACGGCGAGGTCTCCGCACGCCTGGGCGCCTTTAAGCTCCTCCCTGGTCTGCGGGCCGACGCCCAAATCACCGATGCCGCTACGGTGGTCAGCGTCGATCCCCGCCTGAGGACCGTGTGGGAGGTCAGTGATCGCACCACGCTCAAGGCCGGCGGGGGTCTGCACACACAGGCACCGACCTCAAGGCAGCTCAGCCCAAGCTCAGACGGCAACCCCGACCTCGCTGCCGAGAAGGCCTATCAATACAGCCTCGGCGTCAAGCAGGTGATCAACCCCTGGCTGGATGTCGACCTGACCGGCTTCTACCACCACCTGACGGACCTTATATCGGGACGCGAGGACCGCTTCTTTTTCTACTCCGGACCTCCTCCTGTGGGCCCCTACGACACCGACCCGTACGCCAACGATGGGACGGGGCGAACCTTCGGCGTGGAGTTTTTAGCCAACGTGAAGACGGAGACTACCAACGGCTTTCTCTCGGCAACGTGGAGCCACTCCGACCGCGTCAAGCGACCGGGGGGTGAGCGAACCCTGTTTCCCTACGACCAGCCCCTCGTCGTCAACGCCCTTGTGTCGCAGAAGCTGCCTAAGCGGTGGCGCATTGGTGCCCGAGTCCGGTACGGATCCGGGAACCCCTACACGCCCGTCGAGAATCGCATCTTCAACCACGACCGACGGGAGTTCATTCCCGTCTATGGCGAGCGAGACAGCGGACGTCTGCCTCCGTTCTTCTCCCTCGATATTCGCATCGACAAAGACTACGTCTTCAAGAAGTGGACCTTGACCACCTACCTCGACCTCCAGAACGCCACCTACGCGAAGAATGTGGAGAATCTGGGTTATTCGTACGACTACCGGGAGGAGGAGCCCACCTTGAGCTCTCCTCCCCTACCGGCCTTCGGGCTGCGGGGTGAATGGTGAGGTTTTGCCTGATGCTGGTGATGGTGGGGTGCGGTGAGACCTCTCCCGAGACACTGATTGATGAGCTTCGGGTGATCGCCAGTGTCGCTGAGCCGCCCGAGGTTCAGCCTGGAGCGACCTTTGACTTCACCTCCTACGTCGCCAACCCGGATGACCGGGTCGGGGCGATGGCGACCTGGGTCTGCACCAACCTCGGCGAGGGATGCATCGAGGCGGCAGGTGGCACGGTGAGCCTGGCATCGGCGGCGCTGGAAGGAGAAGCCCAGGTGTGGACCCGGACCTTGGACCTGGCCTCCGCTCTCGCTCCCGTGGTCGCGGAGGGACCCGTCACCGCGACCCAGGTCTGGACGATGGCCTGTCGGCAGGACACCTGCCCCGTGCTCGATGCGATCGCGTCTCTCTCTCCCACCGATCCGTGGCCCGAAGAACTCCGCAACGATCTCGCCAACCCCACGACCTGGATGGCGGACCTCCCGATGGCCGACGTTAGCCTGGCCTACCAATTGCTCACCGCTTCATTCTCCGACGAGCCTCACCAAAATCCGACGCTCACACCTGCCGCCGACATGCCCACGTCGCTCACCAGGGACCAGACCTTCTCCTTGCCCTTCACGGTCGATGGAGACTTTGCTGAGCAGGCCCAGGTATACGGATCCATCACCGGCGGTGGCTTCAAGATGCCGAGCACGTACGTGGAGGCGGGTGACACCATCACCCTCGAAGGCACCGCACCAAAAGATGCCGAAGAAGCTCGGATATGGGTCACACTGGTCGATGGCCAGGGCGGGGTCGCGGTGTGGACCGAGTCGCTTCCCGTCGAGTGAGCCCCCAAACACCCCGCTCTTTGGCGTTACATCTGCTCGGTTATCGGTTAGCGATTCCCACCCACGAGAACCTCGGAGCAACCGCATGAGCTGGATCAGCCGATTCCTGCGTTCAACCCTTGGGCAGAAGTTCGTGATGGCCTTGTCGGGCCTCATGCTGATCGGCTTTGTGGTCGCTCACATGCTCGGCAACCTCCAGGCCTTCCTCGGACGCGACGCCCTCAACGACTACGCCGCCCTGCTGCAGGGCAACCAGGGGCTGCTCTGGGTCGCCCGCATCGGCCTCATCGGTGCCGTGGGCGCCCACATCTGGAGCGCCTTCAAGCTCACCATGGCCTCAAAGGCCGCGCGACCGGTCAGCTACAAGAAGCGGTCCTGGTTTGATGAGCGCTACGCCGTTCGGACCATGCGCGTGGGCGGTGTCATCCTGCTGGCGTTCATCGTCTACCACCTGCTGCATCTCACGCTCGGCACGGTCCACGGGAGCTACAAGCCCTGTGCGGACGTCGGGGGCGTGTTCACCTGCTTCGCCTACGACAACCTGGTGAGTGGACTGAAGCATCCTCTCATCGGCGGCTTCTACGTGGTGGCCCAGCTCTTCCTTGGGCTCCACATCACCCACGGCTTCTGGTCGATGACCCGCACCCTCGGTCAGGGCAATCCACGCTTTGACAAGCCCGCTCGGACGATCGCCAGCGCCCTAGGTGTCATCATCACAATCGGCAACTGCTCGATTCCTGTGGCCATCATGGCCGGCATCTTGAGTTGAGGGAACGCACATGAGCATCCAACTGAATTCCAACGCACCCTCGGGACCCATCGAGACCGCATGGTCGCGGCACAAGTTCGACATCAAGGTCGTTAATCCCGCAAACAAGCGAAAGTACACCGTCATCGTGGTCGGCACCGGCCTCGCCGGCGCTTCGGCCGCAGCGACCCTGGGTGAGCTCGGGTACAACGTCCTCAACTTTTGTTTCCAGGACTCGCCTCGACGCGCCCACTCCATCGCCGCACAGGGCGGTATCAACGCCGCGAAGAACTACCAAGGGGACGGCGACTCCGTCTACCGACTGTTCTACGACACGGTGAAGGGAGGCGACTTCCGCTCGAGGGAACGAAACGTCTACCGCCTCGCCGAGCTCAGCGTAAACATCATCGACCAGGCGGCGGCCCAAGGCGTCCCCTTCGCGCGCGAGTACGGCGGCATGCTCGCCAACCGCTCATTCGGAGGTGCACTCGTCAGCCGCACCTTCTACGCTCGAGGCCAGACCGGACAGCAGCTCCTCCTTGGTGCCTACTCGGCTCACGCTGCCCAGGTCGCTGCCGGCAAGATCAAGATGTTTCCAAGGCACGAGATGCTCGACTTGGTCACCATCGACGGCCAGGCTCGCGGCATCGTCACGCGAAACCTCACGTCCGGCGAGATCAAGTCATACGCCGCGGACGCGGTAATCCTGGCCACCGGCGGATACGGAAACGTCTTCTTCCTGTCGACCAACGCGATGGGCTGTAACGTCACCGCCGCCTGGCGGGCCGCGAAGCGCGGAGCTCTCTTCGCAAACCCCTGCTACACGCAGATTCACCCAACAGCCATCCCGGTCTCGGGCGAGCACCAGAGCAAGCTCACCCTGATGAGCGAGTCCCTCCGAAACGACGGCCGGGTGTGGGTCCCGAAAGATGCCAAGGACTGCTGGGACAACGACAAGGGCGCCGTCGGACGCCATCCCAACAACATCCCTGATGCCGAGCGCGACTACTACCTCGAGCGCCGCTACCCCACCTTCGGCAACCTGGTTCCGAGAGACGTGGCGTCACGTGCCGCCAAGGTATCCTGTGACGAGGGACGCGGCGTCGCCTACGCGGGGCGGGGCGTCTACCTCGACTTCCGAGACGCCATCCAGCGCCTGGGTGAGGACGAGGTCAGTGCCCGCTACGGGAACCTCTTTGAGATGTACGAGCGCATCACGGGAGCAAACCCCTACAAAGAGCCCATGCGGATCTACCCTGCGATTCACTACACCATGGGCGGGCTCTGGGTTGACTACAACCTCCAGAGCAACCTTCCAGGGCTGTTCGTCCTCGGTGAAGCCAACTTCTCAGACCACGGCGCCAACCGCCTGGGGGCCTCTGCGCTCATGCAGGGCCTGGCCGACGGCTACTTCGTGATCCCGTACACACTCGGCCATTACCTCGCCCAGGTGGGCGCGCGGGAGTGCGATGCCTCCGCACCCGAGTTCAAGGGCGTCGAGGAAGACGTGAAGGGTCGCATCAACCAGCTCCTCAACATCAAGGGACGCCGATCTGTCGACTCTTTCCACCGCGAACTGGGCCTCCTGATGTGGGATGAGTGCGGCATGGCACGGTCTAAGGCCGGGCTTGAGGGAGCACTCGAGCGCATTCCTCAGATACGGGAAGAGTTCTGGGAGAATGTCTCCGTTCCCGGCTCGGGTGACAACCTCAATCAGTCGCTCGAGAAGGCCGGGCGGGTTGCCGACTTCTTGGAGTTTGCAGAGCTGAAGGTCGGGGACGCTCTGCACCGCGAGGAGTCCTGCGGAGGTCACTTCCGGGTTGAACACCAGACCGAGGAAGGCGAAGCCAAGCGCGATGACGACAACTTCTCGTATGTCGCCGCGTGGGAATTCAAGGGCGTCGGGGAGAAGCCCGTCCTGCACAAAGAGCCCCTCGATTTCGACTACGTCAAGCCCAGCCAGCGGAGCTACAAATGAACCTCAAACTACATGTTTGGCGCCAAAATGGTGCGTCGGAAAAGGGTCACTTCGAGACCTACGAGGCCACCGATGTTCTCGAGGACATGTCCTTCCTCGAGATGCTCGACGTGGTCAACGACAAGCTCGAAGCCGAGGGCCGGGAGCCCATCGCGTTTGAGTCCGACTGTCGAGAAGGCATCTGTGGTGCTTGCGGCTGCATGATCAATGGCCAGCCCCACGGTCACAAGGACAGGACGACGACGTGCCAGCTGCACATGCGGGAGTTCAACGACGGCGACGAGATCGTCATCGAGCCCTTCCGCGCGAAGGCCTTTCCTGTCATCAAGGACTTGGTCGTCGACCGATCGGCCTTTGACCGAATCGTGCAGGCGGGTGGCTTCATCACCGCGCGAACGGGGTCGGCACCCGACGCCAACGCCAATCCTGTGGCCAAGGTGGACGCCGACCGAGCCTTCGATGCGGCCACCTGCATCGGCTGTGGGGCCTGTGTTGCTTCTTGCCCGAACGCTGCCGCCATGCTGTTCACGGGCGCGAAGGTGACCCACTTGGGCCTCTTGCCTCAGGGCCAGCCCGAGCGCTTCATTCGGGTGGATAAGATGGTCAACCAGATGGACTCCGAGGACTTCGGACACTGCAGCAACTTCGGTGAGTGCACCCTGGCCTGTCCAAAGTCGATCAGCTTGGACGTCATCTCGCAGATGAATTCCGACTACCTCAAGGCACAGTTCAAGTCTCGCGAGGGCTAAGAAGTACGCGCGTCTGGTCATACCCGATGCAATACTGAACCCGCGGAGGACACCATGAAGATTGCTTTATTGGGGCTTATCGTCGCGAGTGGCTGCGGCAGTGCTGCCGACGACACCCACAGCATGCATCACGACCACGGCGACTCCACCCTGCCGGAGGACTTCGACGATTCCACAGAGAAGACCACCGCATCGGGGATCCTGGTGACCTACAGCACGGCACCCAATCCCCCTGTGGAGTCCGAGGAATTCAGCGTCATCCTCTCGCACAGCGGCGGTACCATCGTCGCGGTTGATGCGGCGATGCCAACCCACGGCGGTCACGGAATGAACGTCACTCCTCGCCTGGAGGACGACGGAACGGGAACCGTTGTTGTGAGTCCCTTTCAGTTTCACATGCCGGGCTATTGGGAGATGGTGGTCGACCTAGAGAACGACGCGGGGCAGGAAGAGCAGGTACGGTTTGACATGGCCTGCTGTGGTTAGGCTCCTCCTCTTCCTCGCTCTGTGCAGCTGCGCCGCACAGGATGATGCCGCTAAACCTAGGCAGACGTTCAGCGACGCTCAGATCGAGCGTCTCCTGAGACATCGCTTCGATTCAGAGCCCGTGTGGGATGAAACCAACCGGGTCTCGGGCGACGCCGCCGCCGAGCGTCTGGGGCAGTATCTCTTCTTCGACCCTGGCCTCTCGGCATCGGGAGAGCACAGTTGCGCCACCTGCCACCAGCCCGAGCATGGATTCGCTGACCCGGAGCGGCTGTCCACGGCTGTAGGGACACTACTTCGCCACACGCCAACCATCATCAACAGCAGCTACAATCGATGGTTTTATTGGGATGGACGCTGCGATACGCTCTGGTGCCAAGCCGCCAGCCCCATCGAAGCCGCACAAGAGCATGGCTCGAATCGACTCGCCGTTGCTCACCACATCGCGGCCGACGCTGACCTCAGCGAGGCCTACACGGCCGTTTTTGGACCGCTGCCCGACCTCAGCGACACCACCCGATTTCCGCTCAATGCGATGCCAGCGGACGATCCTGAGGATCCACTCCACGTGGCCTGGACATCCATGACAGACGAGGATGCCTTCGCAGCAACAGAGGTGTTCATCAACATCACGAAGGCCATCGCCGCATACGAGGCGGTCCTGATCCAAGGCGATGCTCCGTTCGACCAGATGCTCGAGGCGTTCACGGCGGGCGACGCCTCGGGGGGCTCGTCGATCAGCGAGAGCGCAAAGGTCGGCGCCAAGCTCTTTGTGGGCGAGGCCAACTGCTGGGCGTGCCACTCGGGCCCGACCTTCACGAATCGGGAGTTCCACAACGTCGCCCTGCCCGCCGTCGATGGAATCGACAACGAGAGCGCTGGTCGGTATGACGGGATCGACTCCTTGCTGGCGAACCCATTCAACAGCAAAGGCACCTTCAGTGACGACTCTTCTGGGGCTAGCGAGAAGCTCGACCACCTGGTGCAGAGTCCCGAACAGCTCGGTGCATTCAAGACACCGTCGCTTCGCAACCTGATGGACACCCCTCCGTACATGCACGGAGGGCACTTCGAGACACTCACCGACGTGGTCACACACTACAGCGAAATGGATGACCCCCCAGCCGTCGGGCACCGCGAGGAAATCCTCCTGCCGCAGCTCTGGTCAGAGATGGAAATCACCCATGTCGTGGACTTCCTCGAGAGCCTGCAGGGCGCCCCTATCGACGCGCAGCTCCTCACGCAGCCCGAGAGTCCGCTCTAGATCTCTCGCCGATTGGTGATGGCCCGAGCCACGGAGCTTCGATCCGCGTACTCAATCTCTGTTCCAACCGAGATGCCGTGCGCCAAACGGGTCACCTTCACATCGAGGGGGCCGAGAAGCTTCGAGAGATAGAGTGCGGTGGCATCGCCTTCGACATCGGGGTCGGTGGCGATGATGACCTCCGTGACAGTCCCCTTGCCGACGCGCTCAAGCAAGGAGCCGATGTTGAGCTCGTCCGGACCCACTCCGTCCAGCGGGGCGATGGCGCCACCCAACACATGATAGCGACCACCGAACTCCCCCGCTGCCTCGATCGCCTTCACATCCTGCGGTCGCTCGACGACGCAGATCAGACCGGTTTCCCGCCTCGGGTCTGCACACATTGGGCAAGGATCTACGGCGGAGACATCACCGCATACGGTACAGCGCAGCATCGCGGCGGGCAATGCGGTGAGCGCGGCCCCAATCTCAGCGGAGACCTCCGGCGGCTGTCTCAGCAGCCAATAGACCAGGCGAGTCGCACTCCGCTCGCCCACGCCCGGAAACCGCTTCAGCTGAGCGATGGCCATCTTGAGGGGGTCGACCGTTTCCATCAGTCAATCTCCTCCGGCGAGAGCACCGGTGGGGTGGGTGCGCGATGGTCTCGGTGGACGGACCGGATCGCTGCGTCAAAGTAAGCCACAAGAGTGGTGATGTCCGTGTCCTGGGCGATCCGTTCCTCAAGCACACGCTGAGCCTCTGCGGCTTCGTGGGCGAGGGTCTCACGATGAGTCAGCCGTTCACTGTCTTCGGCGCGTCGGAGCACAGACACGGAGGCACAGCCCGGAAAGAAGCCCTGTACACCAGCAAGGAGTCGTGGATCACGGTTCGTCGCACTCACATGATTCGCCCGAAATCCCTCTGGGAACTCCAGCCTCAGCACCGGTGGGCTCACACTCACAAAGATGCAGTCCTTTGCCCATACCTCGTAGCGGGGACCACCCGCCTCAAGCCATGCCCGAAAGGCGCCGAAGCGTTGCTCATCAGACCAGTCCTCGGGAATGTCAGGAATCGCATCCGGATCAGCCTCGACAGGCTCGTCTTCCTCGGCAGGGCTAGCCGCTTCGACGGAAGGCTGCTCAGCGGGGTCCTCGGCAGGGCGCATCGACACCGCCGCGATCTGCTCAGGTGGTGCACCCCCCTGTGAGGGCGCCTCCTCTGGTCGCGGCGCTGGCGGAGGCGGCAGTGACTCCGGCTCGAACACAGCCTCCGAAGACGCCTGCGCCCCGTCTATAGAGACGGCTCCTTGTCGTCAGAGGTCGACCGAGGCGTGGCTCCTTTACGCGGGGGCGGAAGGGCAATTCCTCCCGCGTCGCGGATGCGCTGCTCCAGATCATCGAGGCGATGCAAGAGGCGATCGATGGGCTGAGCAGGGCGTATGCTGACCAGGCGAGCGACCGCCATCTCGAGCACAAGGCGAGGCCTGTTGGACCGTGCCACCTGGTCATGAACATCGAGCATGACGTGGAATGCTCGAACCAGCACATCCGTGTGGCTCCGCTTGACCAAGGCCTCCAGTCGCTCACGCTCATCCGCTGGCACGTCGAGGTACTCTCTCGAGCGTGGGCTGAGCCCAACCAAGGTGGCGTTCCTGAGCAATGTCAGCATCTCAGCCGTGAACTCTGAGAGCTCAAAACCGTAGCCGTAGACGGCATCTATAGACTGTAGGCAACCATCCGCATTGGCATCTAGAATGCCCTCAAGCATCTGGTAGAGGAAGGCGCGATCGACGAGCCCGAGAATGTCCGACACCTGCTCCTTAGTTGGCTGCTCGCCCGCAAAGCTGATGACTTGATCGAGAAGACTCTGAGAGTCTCTCATCGAGCCTTCGCCCGCACGCGCGATGAGACGAAGCGCATCCTCACCAATCTGAACCCCCTCTGCCGCCGCAATGTGCCCGAGGCGAGCGATCACGACATCGGGCGGAATACGCTTGAAGTCAAAGCGCTGCACCCTCGACAGGATCGTATCGGGGATACGCTGGGGCTCCGTCGTCGCAAACATGAAGACCACGCTCGGCGGAGGCTCTTCGAGCGTCTTCAGCAGCGCATTGAACGCACCCTTGGACAGCATGTGGACCTCGTCCACGATGTAGACCTTGGACTTGCCATGGACGGGCATGTACCGAACGCTCTCACGGAGCTCCCGAATGTCGTCCACCGAGTTGTTGGAGGCCCCGTCTATCTCAATCACATCGGGGCTCGACCCGGCAAGAATCTCCGTGCAACTGGCGCACTCCCCACAGGGCTCCGGCGTGGGGCCATCGACACAGTTGAGCGCTCGTGCAAGGGCGCGGGCAGCGGTGGTCTTACCCACACCTCTGGGCCCAGAGAACAGGAAGGCGTGATGGACCCGACCCAGCGCGATCGCATTGCGGAGGGTACGGGTCACGTGAGTCTGACCCGCGATCTCGTCAAATGTAGTAGGGCGCCACTTTCGGGCGATGGCCTGGTACGTCATGGCAGTCCCGTAACTGAAAAAGAGGCCCCAGGTGATGGCCGGGCACCCCCGTACCTCGGGGGGACCGACACCGTTGCTACCTTCCGGTCCTGGCGGGGTTCACGGAGCCCCGACCACGAGGACCCGACCACCACCTTGGGCCGCGCACAATGGCGCAAATGGCGGAGAGAGTGGGATTCGAACCCACGGTAGGTTGCCCTACACTCGCGTTCCAGGCGAGCACCTTCGTCCACTCGGTCATCTCTCCATATAAAAACTTTGGACGTCATGAAGTGGCGGAGAGGGCGGGATTCGAACCCGCGGTAGGTTGCCCTACAATAGATTTCGAATCTACCGCCTTCGACCACTCGGCCACCCCTCCTGATTACTTCTTGGCTCGCACACGCCGAAAGAATGTCCGGAGCGTATCGGCAGCCTCATCCGCCCGAACACCGGATGTGACCTCAAACCGATGGTTTAGCACCGGATGGCTTGAGAGGTCGCCGAGTGTACCCAGGAAGCCCCCGCGGGGATCCGTCGCTGCATAGACACAGCGTGGAACGCGAGCATTGACCATCAGGCCTGCACACATCGCACAGGGCTCTAAGGTCACGTAGACTGTGCAGCCTTCGAGACGCCAGTCACCGAGCGTTCGGGCGGCCTCTCGCATGGCGATAAACTCCGCATGAGCCGAAGGATCACCGTCCACCTCGCGGCGGTTGTGAGCCGAACTGATGACCTTGCCCTCATGCACGACGACCGCCCCAACGGGAACTTCACCCATCTCAGCCGCTGCGTGGGCCTGTGCAAGCGCCAGGTCCATGAAGTGCAGGTCCTCAGTTAGAACCATTTTGTCCATTCAAAGATCGTCCCTCTGCAGGGTCCCTTGGTTTATCTCGGGGCTAGACCCTGTCAACCGATGTCGAGAAGCGATTAGGGGTTGATCCATGTTTGACCTCCGTCGACGAGTACTGAACCGAATCCGCCGCATGGTCCGGAAGACCGACCACCGTGCGCCCGTGATCTCCTTTAACGGCGAGATGACGATTGATGAAGCCTGGACCGCTCACCCGCGCGCGCCCGAGGTCTTTGCCCGATACAACCTTCCCACGTGTGATGGGTGCTCCGTCCGTTTTGAGGAAACCCTAGCCGAGGCGTCGGAGGCCTACGGCATCAACCTGGATCGCTTCCTGAGCGACCTCAACGCCTTAGGGATATAGTGGCCCCATGATTACGACTCTGTTGATGATAGCGCTTGGCTCTGCCCAAGCCGAGACCTCCCTCAACCTCACGGCCTCTGACGGCAGTCGCGTGCATGCGGTCGCCACGCTCGAAGCAGGAAGTAAGAAGGGGGTGATCATGGCACACATGCTGGGCCGAGACAGCTCGGACTGGGCGTTCCTCAGCAAGAAGCTCCACCAGACCAACTTCGCCACGGTTGCCGTCGACCTCCGCGGGCACGGAAAGAGCGCCAAGGCAGACACGGCCCTCAGCGATGGGGACTACAAGGCGATGCTCGGCGATCTTGAGGCCGGCGTCTCATGGCTTCGCAGCAAGGGCGTGGACGAGATTAGCTGCGTCGGGGCGAGCATCGGTGCCAACCTCTGTGCACAGCTCGGCGCAAAGGACCCTCGCATCGTCAACCTGGTGCTCCTGTCCCCCGGTATCAACTACAAAGGCATCACGAGCGGGGATGCCGTTGCCGCTTACGGAGATCGGCCTGTGTTGATCGTTGCGGCGGAGGACGATCGCTTCGCCCCTCGCGTCGCTGCGGCGCTTGAAGAGGCCGCGAAGGGCCAAGTTCACTATGAACTCTTGCCTGAGGGCGGACACGGGACCAAGATGCTCACGCGAGTCCCCACCCTCGAGGGGACCGTCATGAGCTGGCTGGCCGGCACCTTCAAGCTCGTGACAGGCGAGATTGTTCGTCCGACTGCGGAGGTGAAGCGAGTCAATGAAGAGATCCAGACCTCCGGCCGGAAGATGCAGGTTCATCAGTAGTCGCCTCCGTGACGGCGCGACCGACGCCCCGCTCTACCAAATGAGCGCCTCGGCTACCTTGCCACGCTTTGCTGCGTCGCGGTTGATCGCCCGGTTTGCAAAGATCTCGATCCGCTCGAAACCTTCCGCGTAGAGCGCATGGACCTCCGGTACGCTGGAGTTGCTGAGCAGAACCGTCACCCCTCTTTCCTTGAGTCGCCAGGCCAAGTCGCGAAGCTCGGCTTGGTCGTCGAGGTCAAAACCGTTCTTGGTGTAGGCGGTGAAGGAGGCCGTCGAAGAGGCCGGCACGTAGGGTGGGTCAAAGTAGACAAAGTCTCCCTCTACACACCGGTCCTCCACCGACCGAAAGTCGCTGTGGAGAATCTCGACGCCTTGGAGTCGCTCCGATGCCGCTCGAAGGTTCTCCGCGTCACAAATATTGGGGTTGCTGTAACGCCCAAACGGTACGTTAAACCCTCCGGACCGATTCACCCTGTACAGACCGTTGAACCCCGTCTTGTTGAGGTAAATCATCCAGGCCGCGAGATCCTCATCCGTGTCCGAGTCAATGTCTCGTTCTCGCATCTTCAGAAAGAACGACTTCTCGTTGGGGTAGGTTGACAGACGCTCAATGACACCCTCGGGGTTGTCCCTCACCGCAGTGTAGGTTCGAACCAGTCGCGGGTTCCAGTCGGAGAGCACCGCATGCTCAGGAGCGGTGTCGAAGAAGAGTGCCCCACCGCCCACAAAGGGCTCGTGGTAGACGCCAATCTCTCCGGGCACTCGGGCTCGCAGATGTTCGAGCAGCTGGCGCTTGCCGCCTGCCCACTTGAGAAAAGGTTTCGCGGGTCGTAGTCTTGACATGCCAACAGATTACACAGGTGCAATAATGTCTGCAAACGTTGCACATGAAGTGAGACTATAAAGTTATGCATGAACTTGACACGTCACCTCTTTTTGCCCTGCAAAAAATTATTTTGTGGTGCGCACTGACCGGAGCCTTGGGCTGTGACAACGGTGCGGGCAAGCCCTCTGATGCAGGAAGCGGATCACCGTGCGACACGCTGCGTTTTCCCGACACGGATGGCGATGGATACGGGGACAACAGCCTCGGCGAGAGGCGATGCGCCACCGAGGGGTGGGTGACTAAGGGCGGCGACTGCGACGAGACCGATAAGGACCGACACCCCGGCGCCGTAGAGCGCTGCGATGGGACCGACAACAACTGTGACGGGACCATAGATGACGACAGCGCCATCGAGGCGACCCATTGGTTCACCGACAACGACGGTGATGGTTATGGCGCGGGCGCCCCGCTCACCTACGGTTGTGAGGGCACATCCGACGCGGTCGCCAATGACGATGACTGCGACGATACCTCGGAGATCTCCAACCCGGATGCCGAGGAGGTCTGCGATGAAATGGACAATGACTGCGATGGTGAGGTCGACGAAGGCGAAGTCACGAGCGGTCAGACTTACTTCTGGGATGAGGACGGCGACGGCTACGGCGACTCCAGCATCACCCGAAAAATGTGTGCTCTAGAAGACGGCTGGAGCATCGAGCCGGGCGACTGCGACGAGAGCTCTTCATCGGTACACCCTGAGGCGATCGAGGCCTGCGATGGGGTTGATCAAGACTGCGATGGAATCGTCGACAATCGATGTCAGATCACGGAGGATCCAGACGCGGCAGCTTGGAGGCTTGAGCATCCCGGCCCCGGGATCATCCTGAACACGATGACGACGGCGGACCTGACGGGAGACGGTGTGGATGATCTGCTGGTCGCCTACAACGATCTCAACGTCGCGCTGTTTCAGGGACCGCTCGACGAGGTCGAGGACGCCTTGTGGTCCACGCCGGCCTTATCCTCCACGATCGGCTTTGGGCGCGGTGCCACCACCACTCATGACCTTAGCGGTGATGGGACGGTAGACCTTGCAATGCCTGTTCTCTCGTACGGCACACACGAGACGTCGATCAGCGTCTTCTTCAGCCCGCTCTCCAGTGCACCGGATTGGTTGCATCCTGACAGTGCGCTCATTCTGGATTCGAGCTTCACCTGGGGCTATGCAGGACTCGAAGGCATGGCGGCGGCAGACTTTGATCATGATGGCGCAGTGGACATCGTCTTCGAGACGAGGCAAGACGGGGGCGAGATCTACCTATGGACATCGGTCGGCGAGGAATCGACTGACCTCGATGACGTGAGCTCTTGGAGTGTGCCGCGAGAAGATGGCGCTCTCAGCCCAAAGGCGGGCGACTTCAACGGCGACGGCGGTGCGGACCTTGTGCATGCCAGAACATCGCATGAGCTCGGGGTCGTCATCGGCCCTATCGACCTCGGCGGCGGACTCGCGCCGACCCACCTCCTCGAAGATCCCGACGAGACCTACCGCCTCGACCAAGGGCTCTGCATTGCAGACCTGGATGGGGACGGGCGCGACAACATCGGCGCGGCAGCCCAGCACAACATCGACGACACCCGGCGAGCGTCCGAGCTCTGGATCTTCGCACCCGAAGACTCTGGCTCCGTACCCATCAGCAAGATCGTCGAGGGGCTCGACCCTCAGCCTGCGGTTTACACCTGCGAAGACATCGACGGCGACGGCATCATTGACGTCATGATGCAGCGACCGGGGGTCGACACTGAAAGCGGCGAGACCGTGGGAGCTGTGCACGTGTTCTTCGGGCCCCTGTCGGGCTCCGTCGATGAGGATGAAGCGGACCGGATTCTGATGGGCGAGACCCCGGGCGACCGGTTCGGCTACCTCGTCAACCTCACGGACTACGACGGCGATGAACATCAAGACCTGATGGTCGCCGGGAGAACATCGGATGTGTTGATCTTCACAACGGGAGACTGGCTCAGCCCTTGGTGGACGCCGGCCGCTAGCTCCAGCCCCTCGGCCGAATGATTCCGAGAACGGTCGTGTAGCCGTGTAGCCACGTCTGACCATTGACCGGCCCAATCTCTCCCGAGCAAAACAGACCGCCTATCGCGACCCCGCCCAAGTAGCGTGTCGCCATTCCGCTGTCGTGGTCAGGCTCCCCAAAGAAGCGCCTCCCTCTCCCCAGACAGCTGAACATGACCGTCCCCTCCGTTTGATCGACGGCATGCGTCCTGGCGTGCTGGGCGAGCACATCCTCGAGATCCTTTCGGGAGCTCTCCGCGTCCCGAACGTGGAACTGAACCACCTGCCCTTCCTCGACCAAGGCACCTATCGCCAGTATCTCGCTCTGACGGTCCATACCCATGAGGTGGCGGATGAGAAAGTCGCCCTGCCGATACCGCTCGCGGCCCTTCTCCATCCCAATCCCGACCATCGGTAGGCCTCGAAAGAGCGCCTGGTCTGCCTCATCGAGGTCCGAAAACATGGCCTCGAGCTGCTGGAGTGCGGGCTCTCCCGACAGCGACCTCACCAAGTTCTTCTCCGCATCGGTGACCACGAACGGCCGACCGACTGGACGACACCCCTGGGCGACCACAGGGAGAAGCTCGATGTCTCCGAACATCGCGACGCCGACCGCCCCTGAGGTGACAATCTGATCGTTGAGAACGAGGATGTTGTCCCCCGGACCGTCTCCACCAGAGGCGAGACCTCCCACCTTTACCTGGCCGGGAAACGCAACATCGAGGCTCGCCATCAATCGACCCGGCTCACAGCTGAAGGGATCGAGAAGGACCATGAAGCTCGGCTGGTGCTCGGGCTCGAGCCCCAGAGTCTCGCTCCACCGATGGGCCAGCTCATCGACGCTCAACCCCTCCTCGCCCGTGTGGTGAAAGCCCACGACGGCCGCATCCGGTAGTACGCCCGCCATCAGCGAGAGGCTCATCTCGCCTTCGACCTCTTGGCCACCACCGACCACGCCTCCGCCGCTACAGCCCAGCAGGTTGGCCTCCGGGTACTCCGCTCGCAGATGAGAGAGAAAGACCTCCCAGGCATCGACATCATGACCACACGCGAAGATCAAGATGAGGTCGACCGGTGTGTCTCCGAGCTGGTCTCGTATCGCCGCAATGGCAACACCGACCGCCACAGCCGGCTGGGTCTGAGTAGAGAGGGCGGAAGACCAGCGCATGTGCGATCTTAAGCCGTTTCATCACTCAGGTCAGGGGCAGCTCCCACCCGAAGCGTCATAGTCGATGTTGAGCACGTACGACCCGTAGGATGAAGACGAGTAGCCATCCACAACGATGAAGACCGTGTCGCCCGCCTCCAGCGAGACGTCGACCCGAGAGCGCAGCCCGAGCGACGGCGAGCCGTAGTAGTCGTCGTTGCAGGCAATGCTCGTGCCCTCGCAGGCGTCAAGGACCCGCAAGAGGGTGTCGTAGGAGCTTCCTTCCGTGGTCACCGTGTAGCATGCGGTCTCAGGGGCCTCGAACAGGAAGAACCGGTCACGTGCCCCCGAAGAGCCACACTCTCCGTAGGTGTAGGTGTCGTCTTCCGAGGTGGTGTCGCCCGATCGAACCGCAGCACCGGTCTCTGTACCGAGATCCTCGTCCTCGACATAGCCATGGTCTGGGCAATCACAGTCCGAGTCCAGATCATCGACCAATCCATCGCAGTCGTTGTCGATCCGGTCACCGCACGCCGAGCCGACCTCGCGGGCCTCAGGGCTCACCGCACCTGAGCCATCGTCACAGTCGGTCGCGTCGGCCACCCAGCCCGACGGCGCCTCACACGTGACCAAGGTGGTGCCGATATCGCCGAACCCATCGCCGTCGAGATCCCGATAGAACGTCGAGTCCGGACCCTCGTCTATCTCTCCGTCACAGTCTTCATCTCGGCCGTCCTCACAGTCCGCGTAAATGCTCGGGTTGACCAGATCGTCCGTGTCATCGCAGTCGGTATCGGATCGCACGTGGTCCGCTGGTGCCGAGCATGCCATCGTGGCCTCTCCAGCGCCGAACCCATCCCCGTCCGCGTCATAGAAGTACGCTTCGAGCGGCCATGACTCATCGATGACCCCATCGCAGTTATCGTCCACACCATTACAGCTCTCTGAGCGGCCCGGATAGACCGTGTCGTCGTCATCATCACAGTCGGTCCCGTCGACCACATACCCGGTGACTGGCGCGCAATCGATGATGCGATCCATGGATGTGCCGTAGCCGTCTCCGTCGAGATCGCGGAAGAACACCAAGTCCGACAGCTCTTCGTCGACGATTCCATCACAGTCGTTGTCCTTGCCGTCGCAGAGCTCGGACATGTCCCCATGAACATCGAAGTCCTCGTCGTCGCAGTCGCCGCCGACACCCACAAATCCGGAGGGCGGGTAGCAGCTGATCGCCGTCACCAAGGGATTCCCTCGTCCGTCGCCGTCCCAGTCCTCGAACCACTCGCTCATGGCATAGCCGTCATCGACCGCGCCGTTGCAGTCATCGTCGAGGCCATTGCACGCCTCCGTCCCGTCGGGCGAGACAGAGCTGCGCGAGTCATCGCAGTCTAGGTTGTTGTCGACAAAGCCCGTCGGTCGAGCGCAGGCGGCCTGCGACACATCGGGGTTACCGAAGCCGTCGCCGTCGAGATCCCGGTAATAGACCGTTCCATCCGCAGCATCGGTGTCCGTGATGCTGTCGCAGTCGTTGTCCACCCCATCACACACTTCAATGGCACCGGGCGAGACGTCCGGGTCGCGGTCATCGCAATCCCCGGGAAAGCGACTGGCTGCAAGCGGCGTTTCGCAAGAGACCCAGGACTCTGAGGCTCTGCCCCATGAGTCGCCATCAAAGTCTCGGTACCAGAGCGACCCATCGGTCGGGTTTGGGCCATCGACCTCACCGTCGCAGTCGTTGTCTACGCCGTTGCACGACTCCGTGTTCCCCGGAAAGCGTGTGGGGTCCGCATCGTCACAGTCCCCCGCTTCGAGGCTCACACCGTCACCGTCTGCATCGGTTTCTTCCGGGACCGGTGGAGCCGTGTCCGGCGCGCCTGAGTCTGAGCCCGTGGCGGTGTCGTCGGCCGACTGACCACTGTCTGGGGTTCCGGAGTCCGACCCATTGCCCGAGTCATCCAGCGGCGGGAGGGGGGGAGGAGGCGGCGGCGGGCCATCGGTTCCATCCGAGCCACAGCCAAT
>CAZKOI010000005.1:0-40762 GCA_964554315.1 uncultured Enterobacterales bacterium
GGATGCGGACGGCCAGCACCCACCGGCCGCCATCCCGAGAATGCGAGCGGAGCTTCGTCACCACGACGTGGTCATCGGTAGCCGCTTTGCGCCCGGCGGCTCAGCCCCCGGGTGGCCTCTCGTGCGTCGATTGACGGTGGCCGCGATGGGCGCCACGACCCGGGCGCTCACGGGCTGTCCCGTTCGAGATGTGGTCAGCGGACTCCAGGCATTCAACCGCAGGACGCTCGAGGTCCTTTGTCGTGAGTTTTCTGTCGACCTCACCGATGCCAACGTACTCGTCCGGTTGCACCGAGCGGGTCTCTCCATAGGTGAGGTAGGGGTCGTGATGCCGACGCGACGGGGCGGAGAGAGCATGCATGGTGGTCTAGCGAGCGCAATCTACGCTGGCCGAACGATGCTCGCTGTTCTCGACGAACGGCGACGATGAAATCGGTCCACAGCTTTGAGCCAGTGGGTTAAATGGGAGGCTTGGAGAATTCGAGTCTGTGCCGATCCTTGATGCTGTACGTAGCGCCACGCGAGATGACATTTGGTCGAGGGGCGTCCAGCTTGCCCGAGAAGACCGAGTGCTCGGTGTCAGTGAGGCCGAAGACGAGTTTGTTCTCAGTGTGGTGCCCCAAGGGCGCGCGCGGCCCGCGACGGTCCACCTGTGGCCGGGCGACTCCGACTGGTCCTGTGATTGTGTTGCGACGCTACGCCCATGCCTCCACATTGCCGCGGCAGCGATAGCGCTTCGGCGCGCGCGCGATGCCGGCGAGTCAATGCCAGGAGAGAGCAGCCACGTTGGCATCGCTAAGGTAGGGTATCGGTTCTCGCGAACGGACAGAGGCCTCGCTCTGCAGCGGGTGGTTACGGGACTCGATGAAGAGGTTCCGCTCACAGGACCCGTGGCAGGAAACCACAGCGGCCCGAGTCGCCTGAGCTTTGTCGATTCAGACACCGACGCGGAGGTTGCGATGGCCCGCAGGTTTGGGTCCATCGTGGCGAAGGAGCGCCTCCCTCGCTTGTTTCGTGCGCTCTCCGATGTCTCCGATGTGCAGCTGGATGGGGAGCCCATCCGTGTCGGAGAGGCTCCGGTTGTCCCTCACGGCTGGGTTGAAGACCATGGTGAAGGGTTCCGCCTTCGCATTGTGCGAGATCCGAGTGTGAAGGAGGTCTTCCCGAATGGTGTCGTTCGTTGTGGCGATGAGCTTCGCTATATTGGTGATGGTGGCCTGAGCCGCGAGCAGCGAAGTGTCCTTACGCGGGGCGTTATTTTTGCGCTCGATGAGGTCGGCCAGCTGGTGGGCGACACCCTGCCACGCCTCGAGCAGAAGATCCCCGTCCACATCCGAACCAAGCGTCTTCCGAGCGTCGATGCCAGTCCGCCGAGGCTGGTGCTGGAGACCAAGAAGCAGGGGGACACCCTCATCACGAGACCGGTGATCGTCTATGGCGATCCTGCAACGGCGAAGATCACGCGCGGTGAGATGGAGATCATGGGTGACACGGTGCCCATCCGCTCCGAGCGCTCTGAGCAGCGCCTCATACGGCAGCTCGGTGAGGAGCTACGCATGGCGCTGGGCGTGGAGACACGGCTCCAAGGTATGGCTGCCGTTCGCTTTGTAGACCGGCTCGATCGTTTCAGCGGTGAGGTCACAGGGCCTGGGCTGAAGCATTTTCGTCGCGTCGGTCCAATTCAGCCTTCGATCGAGATTGACGGAGACAAGGTACACGCGGACATGGGGGGTGCGAACCCGGATGACGTCATCGCGGCCTGGGTCGCGGGCGACGAGCTCGTCAGCATGCCGACCGGTGGATGGGCGCCGATCCCTCTGGACTGGCTGGAGCGCTACGGCGACCGCCTCGCCGACCTCCTCGCGGCTCGTGATGCGACGGGACGGGTGGCCCGACACGCTCTCTTCGACTTGGCTCGGCTCTGCGAAGAGCTCGATCACCCGCCACCGCCGCAGCTTGCGGGTGTGCAGGCGCTGGTCGACGACTTCGAGGGCATCCCTGACGCGCCTCTCCCGGATGACTTTGACGGTGAGCTTCGCAGCTACCAGCAGACCGGCATCAACTGGCTCACCTTCCTGCGGAGCGCAGAGATGGGGGGGGTTCTCGCCGATGACATGGGGCTTGGAAAGACCATCCAGGCTCTGTGCATGATTCGAGAGAAGACCCTCGTGGTTGCACCGCGAAGTGTTCTGCGCAACTGGGAGATCGAGGCATCCAAGTTTCGTCCCGGTCTAAAGGTGTCGGTCTACCACGGGCCCGATCGCCGCCTCGACACGAGCGCGGACCTCGTCATCACGACCTTCTCGCTCCTCCGTGGCGACCAAGAGAAGCTCACGAAGGTCAAGTGGGACATGGTCATTTTGGACGAGGCCCAGGCCATCAAGAACCCTCAGAGCCAGGTAGCTCAGGCTGCTTTCAAGCTGGATGCGGCCTTTCGGCTCACGCTCACGGGCACACCGGTCGAGAACCGGCTCGAGGAGCTCTGGAGCCAGATGCACTTTGTGAACCCGGGGCTCCTTGCCGGCCGTAAGGACTTCGAGGAGCGATATGCCCAGCCCATATCCAGGGCCGATGCCGGGGTCGCTCGTCACCTGCGGGAGCGCATACGACCGTTCATCTTGCGGCGCCTCAAGAAGGAAGTGGCTCCAGAGCTGCCGCCTCGAACGGAGCAAATCCTGCGCTGTCAGCTCACAGGTCCGGAGCGAGAGGTCTACAACACGGTCCGCGTCGCGACTCAGACCAAGCTGATGGAGCGGGCGGGAGCCCCGAATGTGATGGCTGCGCTGGAGGCCCTGCTTCGCCTTCGTCAGGCATCGTGCCACTCTGGCTTGGTGCCGGGCCAGACCGCAGAGGGATCCTCCAAGATCGAGTTGTTGGTCGACACGCTCACCTCGGTCATCGCGCAGGGGCACAAGGCCTTGGTGTTCTCTCAATGGACGGGCTTACTGAACCTCATCGAGCCGCACCTGCAGTCGGAAGGGATTGGCTTTGTCCGACTGGACGGCCAGACACGGGATCGCCAAGGGGTGGTGGATGCATTCCAAGCGGATGATGGGCCACCGGTCATGATCATCAGCCTTAAAGCGGGGGGCACTGGCCTCAACCTCACGGCCGCGGATCACGTCTTTCTGGTCGATCCGTGGTGGAACCCGGCCGTCGAGGATCAGGCTGCGGACCGAGCACACCGAATCGGGCAGGACAAGCCCGTCATGGTCTATCGCCTCGTCGCAGAGGACACCGTGGAAGAGCGGATCATAGCGCTTCAGCAGCGAAAGCGTGCGCTGGCAGAGGCGGCGCTTGGACACGCGGATCAAGCCGCGAGCATCACCCGCGAAGACCTCATGGCACTGCTGGCCTGACGCGCTCGACCACAGCGCCGAGGCTGCTCATGAGCTCGCTGTACCAATCGGCCGTCGCCTCAGCTCTCCCGGGCAGGGCCGTCGTCCCCCAGATCACGCTGATCGTACAGGTCGTTCCCTCATGAGTCTTTGTCCGCTGGCTATCCTTCACCGGACCGCCGCAGGGACCAGAAGCGTCGACGAGGCTGATCAAGCCACCGATGCTGATCTCTTGACCCGAGGGGTTGAAGACATAGGAAGCGCCCTCATCCGCCAGGCGAATGGACCATGGCGCAGACCCGCGGTCAACGTCCACCACTGAGATTGGTAAGCCAGACCAGAGACTGGCGACGTTGCAGCAGTCCACCGCAGGGTTGATGTTGCTGAGGATGCCGACCTCAGCGGCCTTGACGAGGTACTCCGATGCGGGCTTGGAGCGCCCCGAGGGCTTGAAGCCACCGTGACGAAGAAGGGACCTCACCGCACCCTTGACCTCGTCGGGCCGGTCGATGGGGGGGGCGGCGCGCTCAGAGAACCAATGTTCGAGGTCGGCGATCGTGTTCAGCGTTCCCAGTGGAGCGGGCCATCGGGTGAGAAGAAGCACGGGCTCGAGGAGGGGGTGGGAATCGACGGAGATGTCCATGTTTGGGGGCCTCGGCGGCTGTGTTCCACGTGGAACGGACTGTTGAGCGCTGACCAGGATAGGCTGGGCACGTGACTGTGTACCGCATCCCCGACGATGATGTCATCTTTCCGAACCCGGAGCACGCGGAGAAGAGCGGCTTGCTGGGAGTGGGAGGAGACCTCCGCCCTGAACGGCTGATGTTGGCCTATGCCAACGGAATCTTTCCTTGGTACAGCGAGGGCCAGCCGATCTTGTGGTTCTCGCCCGATCCTCGCTGTGTCCTTCGTCCGGAGGACATGCACCTCGGTCGGTCCCTCAAGAAGGTGCTCAGAAAGGCCGTCTTTACGGTCACGCTAGACCAGGCCTTTGCTCGCGTTGTCCATGCCTGCAAGGCGACCCCTCGCCCCGGTCAAGACGGGACCTGGATCACGGAAGACATGGAGCATGCTTACGTGCACCTTCATGAGCTCGGCTACGCGCACTCGGTAGAGGTCTGGGCGGGTGACGAGCTGGTCGGTGGCCTGTATGGCGTCGCGCTCGGAGGGTTCTTTGCGGGGGAGAGCATGTTCTCTTGGGCACCCGATGCATCGAAGACCGGGCTCGCCTGGTTGGTCCGCCAGCTACAGATCTGGGGTTTCGAGCTGGTGGATGCGCAGGTCCGGACGGAGACTCTTGCTCGCTTTGGGGCCATTGAAGTGAGCCGGTCGTCTTACCTAGACGAGATCAGGAGACTCGTTCGACAGCCTGGGCGGCCGGGGCCCTGGACGTTTGATGCGGGCCTTTGCGTCGTTGAATGAGGATCAGTCCGAGGTGGCGCTTCGAAGCTGGCGCTCGCTCATCGTTCCCACGTGGATGTCGCGTACCTGTCCATCGGGGCCGACGACCACCGTGGTGGGGAGCGTCGAGATGTCGTAGGTTCGCTGCAGCTTCGCGGAGGCGATCGCCACGGGGTAGTTGATGCCCCACGATTGCGCGATCTTACGCACCTTCGCAGGAGCAGCGGTGTCGACCGACAGCCCGATGACGGGCACCTCGGGATGGTCGCGAGAGAAGCGGACAAAGTCGGGCACTTCCTGGCGACAAGGACCGCACCACGTCGCCCAAAAGTTGAGCACCACGGTCTTGCCTCGCAGCGCACTCAGCGCGATGGTGTCACCGTCCAGAGTCTGGGCGGTGAAGTCGGGGGCTTCATCAGGAATTTCAGGTTTTGGCTGCAGCCACTGGATGGCAAAGAAGACAAGGACACCAAACGCTAGCGCCATCGCCCAATCTTTGATCATGCGCTTCATGGTCAATCCTCGCCTGACCGTATAACGATTGGCAGCCAAACTCGTGCTACATTGCGGTGCCATGAAACGTATAATCTATTCCACAGCCGTGCTCTTCTCACTCGGTGGAGGCCGTGAAGCGGGTGCCTTGACGCCACCCGTAGGCTGGACGCTGACCGCGGAGGATCGGGCCGTCTTGGTCCCAGAGGCTCCCGAGCGAGGAGAGGTCTGGGAGTTCCAGCTTCAGGGCTCAAAGGGGCTTCCCGAAGAGCTCGTCGCTGCCCTCCTCAAGAAGGGGGTGGTCATTGAGCGGTTTGGCATCGAGCCCAACGGCCACATCAACCTTGTGGGTGACCAACGCTTGGGCCGGGCCAAGCTCTACTGGGATGCCCCAGGCGTTGCTCGCTGGTGGGCGGTCATTGCGAGCCAAGAGCATGTGGTCAATCTTGACCCCGATGCGCTCTTGCAGGCGCTGGTTCCGACCCCTTCGGGGGTGACTTGGGGGACCAAGGAGGTCCTCGGCGCTGGGCACGACGGCACGCCCTGGGGCGAGGTGAATTCGCTCAATGATCCAGCCACTGGCGGCTGGGGCACAAAGAGCACCCAGAGCCCGTGGAAGCAGGACGAGCTGGTTGTTGGAGAGTGGGAGACGAGCGCACGCTTGCGCGGTGTGGCCACGCGCCTTCGCTTCTTCTTCGAGTCCAGCGGCGCCCTCAGAGTTCAGGCTGTGGCGGACGGGAAAGAGAGCGTCTCGGAGGGCAAGTGGGCCACTCGAGATGGGCTGATGAAGATGGATGTCGCTGAGGGGGGCTCGAACCTGCCCTACATGATCACCAAGCAGACGCTCACGGTGCCCTACTCGGGCGCACGCCTGACCCTCTACAAGAAATAGTGCCGACGATTACCGAGGCGCGGGAGTCGCGGGTCTGGGAGATGTTGGCCGACCGGCTGGGCTCCGTCGTGGTGATCCTTGAGGCTGTGCATCGACGTCATAATGCAAGCGCCATCATTCGAAGCTGCGAGTGCTTTGGAATCCACGAAGTGCACCTGGTGACCTCTGGCTTCAAGCCGTCTAAGGGAGCCGCCCGTGGAGCAGAGCGATGGCTGGAGGTGAATCGGTGGGACAGCACGGAGGATGCGGTTTCGGCGCTCAGGGCCCGCGGATTCAAGATCTACGTCGCCGACCTCACCGATGACGCCTTCAGCCCGGATACCCTCCCTGTTGAGGGACCCGTGGCGGTGCTCATGGGAGCGGAGCTCACCGGCGTCAGTGATGTCGCTCGGGGCCTCGCGGATGGTGCCATCTGTGTGCCCATGCACGGTCTCACCGAGTCCTTGAACGTCTCGGTTGCCGCGGCCTGCATCTTGCAGAGGGTGTCCGAGCGTCGGCGCAAAGCGACCGGAGGCGGAGACCTCCCTCGAGAGCGTCAGCGCGCCTTCTTCGAGGAGTGGAGGCGACGAGAGCTGGAGGCCAAGCGTGGCATGGAGGCGAGGACCTCCTAGGCCGGACTCGAGGGTCTCATGTGCTCAGGGAAGGCCTTGATCAACAGGCCCATTCGCGGATCGCCGCTGCTCAATGCTCGCGCGAGGCGCTGCACATGCTCGGTGAGGTCGGGCTGCCCCTCATTCCTGGCTTGGAGCGCGGTCAAATAGCCGTCGTGCCAGGTCGGCTGCTGACGATGCTTCTGGAGGTCCCGCATGAGCTCAGCCACACGCTTTGGCTCGATCTGATCTTCGAGGTAGAGGGCGGCCAGCATTCGGACAGCCTCGAGGTCGAGGGGCTGCGAGCCGCACTTTCCAGGTGCGGAGCAGCAGCGATTGAGGCCGTCTTCGAGAACGGCCATTGCGCTGACCCGCAAGCCTCTCCGCTGGCGAATGCGGCTCAAGAGCTTCACGAGGCTCATGTCGCGGCTTGCGTCCCGCAGCAGTGCAGTGGCCTTGGTGTCGGCTTCCTCGTCGCGCTCGAGGACAAACAAGAGCTGAGCCTCTGCGCTGCGCAGCATGACCTGCTCACTGGACTCCGCCGATGCGCTCAGGCAAGAGAGCACATGACCGAGGGCTTCTTCCGCTCGGCCGAGTGAGATCAGGGTCTGCACAAGCATGATGATGGTGTGATTCGAGCCGATGGTGTGGTGCCCGAAGGCTTCACTGAAGCGGAGGAGCTCGGATGCCGCGGCGGGCAATTCGCCGGCGGCAATGGCGGCTCTTGCTCGCTCGTATCGAGCGACGTCGTCTCGGTTGGTGTGCTCCAAGAGCGCCTTGAACGCCTGCTCCGGCTGGCCATTGTCGGTCAACAGTGCGGCCGCAGCGAAGGACTGACCGAGCGCAGTGAGCCGCTCGCGGAGCGGGGCAGGGTAGGTCTCGACCATGAGCGCGTAGCGGAGTCGAGGATCGTCGGGAGGGAGAGACCAGATGGGGTCGTCGCCCACAGGCCCTTCCGCTGCAGCGGTTCGCAAAGGCTTAGGCTTGGGCATGGCCTCACGGCCCAGACGGCGAGCGGCTCTCAGTTGCTCTGCACTGGCGCCGAAGGAGCGGGCCAGCGCGAGGTGTTCCTCCGCTCCCTCGGGATCGCCGCTGCTGTAGCGCGCGCGCCCCTCCTCAAGGTTGGCCTCGACCAGACCCGCCATAGCGGCGGCCATCAAGGCGGGTGTCTCCGAGTGATCAAGCCCCTCAAGCATCCAGCGAGCCTCGTGAAATTCACCTTGATCGATGAACTTTCTCGCCTTCGCAAGCTTGGTCTCGGGGTCTGTACCCAACAGGCGGCCGAGGAATCCCATCAGTCTGTCTCCTCGAGATCGGTCGACGTCGCGTAGCGCCTAAACTCCGGCAGAAAAGCGAGGGTGCGTGTGTCGGCCTTGTCGACGTAGAGGACGCCATCGAGGTGATCGCACTCGTGCTGAGCCACGACCGCCTCAAATCCGTCGAGGTGGCGCACAAAATGCTGGCCCGTGTGGTCATAGGCCTCAACGCGGATCCCTGTCGGACGCGAGACGTCCCCGCGGAGATCAGGCACGCTGAGGCAGCCCTCGGTGGTCATGACCTCTTGGTCCGTGGTTGGCGTCAGCACAGGGTTGATCCAGGCCTCGAAGCCCTCATCGGGATCGAGACAGAGGATCACCAGTCGAATGCTCTGGTGGACCTGAGGGGCAGCAAGACCGACACCGTCGTATTCGACCACAGTATCCAGCATGTCGCGGATGAGCGTCTGCACCTCCGGAGAGGAGATTTGCTCAACAGGAATAGGGTCTGCGACCCGCCGAAGGATGGGGTGCCCCATGCGGGCGACTTTTAAGATGGCCATAGGAGTGTCATATCCTGTTGCATCGCACTTGAGGGTTGGGTAAAAACAAAGCCCGCACAATACACGGCGGATGATGAAGGAGCCTCAGATGGCGGATGCAACAGAGAAGTGGGAAGACAACGTGCCAGGCCAGGTCACCATTGGTGGCCAGACCGTATCGTTTTACGTGGACAAGGAGTGCATTCTCTGCTCTGTCTGCTCAGACGCGGCGCCGAACAACTTCCGTATGAGTGACGACGAGGATCACGACATCTGCTACAAGCAGCCTGCTGACGAGGAAGAGCTTGCTCAGTGCTACGAGGCGCTTGAGAACTGTCCTGTCGAGGCCATCGGCGACGACGGCTAAAGTGTGCTGACCCGCTGGGTCAGCCATTGACGGCTCATCAAAAACGCTGGTAGCGTTCGCCACAGGGAGGACGCATGCGCATCCTTGTTTTCATCGCTGGGCTTCTGTTTGGAGGTGTAGCGCTCGCGCTCAATCCCCATGAGATGCCCGAGAGTGCGCACACGGTGGGCCAAGGCAATGCGCAGGTCCATCTCGGATTGGGTCAGTCTTCCTTTGGGATCGCCAAAAATCTCGATCTCCGCAGTCGGTTGCTCGGCACCTACTTTGGCTTCAACGCGCAGCTGAAGTGGGCCGTCCTCCAGGACGACGACCAGGCGCTGTCGATTGAGCCCATGATCTGGGCCGAGTGGCCGTGGGCAACGATGGGCTTTGGGTCGTACTCCGCCGGTGGGCATCTTCGGTACTCGACGCGAGTGGGGGAAAAAGGACGACTCAACATTGGCGCAGGCGCCATCTACGACCGACTGAAGGTGGCACTCCAGTTCTCCGATGGGTGGGGCGGTCCTGACAAGGGCTTCGGCGGGGATTGGTGGTACTCGCTGACCTTGTACCGGTCTCCGCTCATGTATGGCCACGAAGCAAAGGACATCTCGGAAGGGGACCTGTACAAGGCATGGATCTTTTCGGGTGTTCGTGTCCCGATCATCGTTGGATACGAGCAGATGCTGAGTGAGCGCTCATCCTTCAACTCCGTCGTTCGATTTCATCCGCTGAACTTGATGAACGATGGCGGCTGGTGGCTCGAGATTCACCCCACCTACGTTACCCAGATAGGGGATCGTGCGCGCCTGATGCTCGGGGTCAATCTCATCGTCCCGGGCAACCCGATGCCGATTCGTGATGAGGGCGTCTCGGAGTATGTCGACAGCGCGCAGTCCAATCTCCACCCAAGGTTTTGGGAGGCGCTGTTTCCGGAGACCCCCGTCCTTCCGCTCCCCTATGTGGGCGTATACTGGGTGTTCTAGGGCGCAAACAGGGCTCGGTCGAGCGCCTTTAGCTGAGCCGCGGCGTCGCGAGCGATTGCGCCGAGACCCTCATGATCGGGGACGCTCGCGTCGAGGTCGATCTTTCGGTCACGAGCAGTATGGACCCGGTTCCCCTCCAGGCCGAGTCGAAGCTCCCCGAGCCGCTGACCTTGATCGTGGGATCGAACCCAGACGGCGCCGCTCAGCCTGAACGGTGCCTCCAGCCCACGGACACGAGCGGTCTCAATGACGACACCGATGTTGACCGCCCTGAGCACTCGCTTGGTGGCCGCCGTAGCGCCATCGTTGAGGAGCACGACCACGTCAGAGGCGTCCGCTGCGGCTTGAATGACCTCCAGTACATCGAGAGGGTCTGTGCGGTCATAGCCGGGCGTTGCGATGGCCGGATGGCCCGGCGCCGCCAGTCCAGTAATCGCGATCCGACGGTCGCCTTGCTCGACAATCAAGAAGGGTTCGATGCCGGGTCCGGTGATGTTTGCGCTCACCATGGGGACGGGAGGCGGCGCATCGAGCCTGGCGAGTGCGATGGCATCGGCGAGGCCCACATGGACGGCATCAATCGACATGGCCAGGAGGCCGGAGACCATGTGGGCGTTCTTGACAGCCGCGTCGGCCATGGGCTGTCCGTCGAGCTGGGTACCGTCATCGAGCCAAGACGCGCCGACGATTCGAAGTCCGCCACCCGCGGACTCCAGATAGGCTGCGGCGCGCGGGAGACCCCCGCGAGGGGCGTCCGAGCAGCCGCAGGGAGCAACATCGCCCTTGAATTCGCCCGTGTAGTGGATGACCAGGTCCGAGTCATCGGGTCCGGACACGCGCTCCGCGATCGAGCCCGAGCTGACCAACTCAGCCGAGAGACCGGGGTCGCCATGGAGGACGGGCGCCGTTGGCGGCGGGGCCGTCTTCAGGCACGAGAGAAGCAAGAGCGTGAGCATACCGACAGCCTATCGCGGAGTTTTTTGCTGTGGGGGCTCATGCGGGTCGAACGGGTTTCCGTTGAACAACGGTAGGGGCAGGAGGGTCCTTGATGGGCAGCGGTTATACGCCACACATTACGCGACCGAGAGCGGCGCTTCGTCACCTCAAGGCGGCTGCGATGACGACCCCTCCTGCTTGCCTCAGCGTCAGCTACTGCCGGGCGGCAGGGCGCCTCGAGTGGCGTGAGGAAGCGCGAAGCCTCACCTTTGCCGCGTGTGCCCAGTCGGTCGGTGTCGCGGCGCCGCTCCCGACGGGCCAGAGCGTTCGGGTGGACTATCGCTACGAAGGCATGAGTCTCTCTTTTGTGTCGCGAATCACAGGTTCAACAGGACGGGGTCTATGGACGCTGCGACCGCCGAACACGGTCGCCTGCATCCCACGGAGAGAGACCCCTCGCCGCCCTCTCTCGGATGAAGAGGGCGTGTGCCTGACCATGATGACCATCCAGGGGCTCCAGGCCTTCTCAGTGATCGACTTGTCGAGCGGGGGCGCGGCATTTCGATACGATTCGGGCGACGTCCACCTCTGGGCAGGGCGACGCCTGGCGGCCTGGATGGACTTGGGTACGGTCAAGGGGGTGCCGGTCACCATTGAGGTCCGGCATGTCTCACGTCGAGGGGGCGGTCTCGACCACAAGATTGCAGGGGTGCGCTTTGTGGGGCTGGGGCCGAGCCTTCGTCGGGCGATCGGGCACGCGTTGCCCGGTGGCCAACTCGACCACTGATCCGGCCCTCCACGGGGGCGTTTAGGGCCGGATCAGGGGGTCTTCCTCGCGGATGCCGCCAGGACCCGGATGGGACGAGCACAGGCCTCGACGTGGGCGTCGAGGTAGCGCTCAGGTGTGTGCTCGGCGAGTACCTCTAGTCGCCCGCGTGGTCGCGAGTTCAGCTCGATCAGCCACGGTTCGTATTGAGGATCCAGCACGAAGTCTGCGCCGGCCTCGAGGGCTTCACGGGCCGGGTCGAGGACGTCGATGGCCTCACAGAGCTTTGTCGTCGCTGAGCGAAGGCGACGCAAGGTGGGGGCATCGAGAACCGCCTCGCCGGGTGCGACCTCGGCCCCGCGAGCCGCGTTAGCGACGGGATCTTCTCGGCTCTGTCGAACCACGGGCTGGCCGCTCCACCAGCCGCCCTCAGTTGTGCGTTGAATGAGGACACGAACGGTTCGCGAGCGCCAGCCGTCGGGAGGCTCGATCGCGGCCTGAAGGATGCTGGGGTCGGGCCGTCCGGGAACCACCCCTGCGATCCTCGTGGGGAGCACATCTCCTGGCACGACGCGTCGTACGCCAAGACCGAGTGCGCCAAACTGAGGCTTCAGAAAGCCAGCCTGCCAGGCCTCAAGTTGCGCCGTGAAGCGCTCGTGATCACCGGTGACGGGAGGCATCGGTATGCCGAGTCCGGTGAGGACGCGCTGGGTCTCGAGCTTGTCGCGACAGAGCATCGTGAAGGCCAAGGCGTTGCCCATGGGACACCCCTGTAGGCCGTCGACTAGCGCCCTAAATCGAGCGGCACGTAGCTGACTGGGAAAGCGGTCATGCGCCGCATCCAGCGGTATCGCTTGGACGGGCACCCATCGCCCTGGGAGGGCACGAAAGCCCGTGAGTGCACCCCCGTGGATGTCGTCGCCGAAGACCACGTCAATTCCCGACCTGGCGAGCTTGAGTGCAGCCCGACCAATCGGCCTGGCTTCGGGCGGGGCAGAGGGGCTCGCACCATGGGTCGGTACGAGCACTCCGATGGAGATGCTGTCACTCACTCGCGGGCTGTATCATCTCGACGTGAGCTTGGAACAGTGGATCATCATCGCCCTCGTCGTCCTCTTGTTGGTGGCCTGGATGAGGCTTCGAGCATGGGCCTCGCGCGGAACGCGGCGAGCCATGGACCGCGCTCAGCGTGCGGGGGCTGGAGAGAAGGCGGCCGAGCGCCTCCTCTCGGAACAAGGCTACCGCATTGTGGACCGCCAGGTTCGCTGTGTCTGGTGGATCGAGATTGATGGTGAAGAGGAAGAAGTGGAGCTGCGGGCGGACCTCTTGGTCGAGCGTGGCGGGGAGCGGTTCGTGGCGGAGGTGAAGACGGGGGTGAATGCTCCCGACCCTGCATTTCCGCCCACACGACGCCAGCTACTGGAATATGCGCTCGCCTTTGCGCCGTATGGTGTCCTGCTCGTGGACATGGAGGATGAAGAAATCATGGAAGTCCATTTCCCGCGAGCCCAGGCCCGATAAGGAGAGGAATGCGTCGCCCCAAGCTATGGCTCTTCGCCCTTCTACTTCTTGCCTACTCGGGCCTGAGCGTCGGTCCTGCTTGGACCAAGGTGGCGGGAGCGGTGCATGGCCGAGACTTTGCCACCTATCACTATGCCGCGGCGGAGGTCCGCGATGGCGGTGATCCCTACGAGACCCGCGCGCTGAGTCGCCGCGCGCGGGAGGACGGCACCCGCCGTCGAGTGCACCCCTACTTCTACCCGCCGCCCTTTGTGCTTGGTGTTCTCTGGTCACCCAGCTTCTCGCTCATCACCAGCTACCACATCTGGTTTTGGCTGAATCAGGCGCTGGTGTTGGTGGTCATGGGGCTGTTTCGACGCTGGCTTCGGGCGCCGTGGTGGGTGCTGGGGGTGTTGTTACTGACCTTCACTCCCATCACGGACAACGCCAAGATGGGACAGGCCAACCTCCTTGTGCTTGCGTTGTCGGTGGCGGGCCTGTGGTGGCGAAGCGGTCTGTTGGTCGGACTTGCTGCGATGGCGAAGATGTCACCGGCCCTCTACCTCGTGCCTTGGCTTGCACAGCGGAGGCTGTGGCCGGTTGTCGCGGCGGGGGGGACGGCGCTCCTCAGCTCTCTGATTGTGCTGCCTTGGATGGGGGTTGATGTCCAGCAGCGCTTCTACACGGAGGTCCTTCCGTCCTTTGGAACCGGGCAGTACCACGGCCTCACCGTTCGGATTGGGCTCCCTGCCAACCACTCGATCCCTGATCTGCTGAATCAGCTGTGGCCTGGACCCGACCAACACACGCTCGCCCCCAACGCATCTCGGCTGGGCAAGATCATCAGCTTGACGCTCTTGGCGGCGCTGGGATGGTTGGCGAGGCGGCGCCTAGACGCTCTCGGGGAGGCAGGCGTCTATGGCGCCATCACGGTCCTGATGCTCATCACCCCGGTCTACACCTATGAGCACCATCTTGTGCTCGCTCTTCTGCCTGCCGCGGTCGTTGGAACCGCGCTCGCAGACGGTCGGCTTGGCCGATGGGGCGGGCTCGTGGCGCTGCCGGCCTATTTCTTTACGGCCTGGCCGCTCTACTGGTTGAGGCCCGCCCAGAAGGCACTGCCGGGACTAAGCTGGTGGCTTCAGGAGTCGAAGTTCTTGGGTCTTCTGGGCCTCGGTCTGCTCTGTGCAGTCGCGGCATGGAATGGACGAAGGGGGCGATGAATGGGTCGCTTTAGGTTGACCACAGACTTCGAGCCGGCAGGAGATCAGCCGGAGGCCATTGCCCGTCTCTGTGCGGGGCTTGACCAGGGCGCTCCGCATCAGGTGCTCCTCGGTGCGACGGGCACCGGCAAGACCTTCACCATGGCGCACTTGATCGCGCACGCGGACCGCCCCACGCTCGTTCTTAGCCACAACAAGACGCTGGCCGCCCAGCTGTACGGCGAGCTCAAGGGACTCTTTCCGGACAACGCCGTCGAGTACTTCGTCAGCTACTACGACTACTACCAGCCCGAGGCCTATGTGCCCTCGACGGACACCTACATCCAGAAGGACTTGCTGATCAACGAGCACATCGACAAGCTGCGCCACCGGGCGACCAAGTCACTCCTGGAGCGCAAAGATGTGATCATCGTCAGCTCGGTGAGCTGCATCTATGGTCTGGGGTCCAAGGAAGCCTACGACGGGATGCTGGTCCGACTCGAGGTGGGCGACAGCTGGCCGAGAAAGAAGCTCCTCCGAGCGCTCGTCGAGATCCTCTACACCCGCAATGACCATGACTTTCACCGCGGAACGTTTCGAGTGCGGGGCGACGTCGTCGAGGTCTTTCCGGCCTCCGAGGACGAGGTCGCGATCCGCATCGAGCTCTTTGGCGATGAGATCGAGGCCATCAGCGTGGTGGATCCACTCCGTGGGCAGCGGCTTGAGCGACTGGAGACGGTCGCCATCTACCCGGCGAGCCACTACGTCACCCCGAAGGAGCAGCTCGACCGCGCACTCGGTGCGATCGAGGAGGAGCTCAAGGACTGCCTGTACGAACTCAACAGCTTTGGGAAGCTCCTCGAGGCGCAGCGCCTCGAGGAGCGCACAGGCTTCGACCTCGAGCTCATTCGTGAGACGGGGCGCTGCAAGGGGATCGAAAATTACAGCCGCCACCTCTCGGGCCGGGAACGGGGCGAGCCGCCGCCGACGCTGATCGAATTCTTCCCCAAGGAGTGGCTGCTGATCATCGACGAGAGTCACGTCACCGTGCCGCAGGTAGGCGGCATGTTCAAGGGTGACCGAAGTCGGAAGGAAACCCTGGTTGACCATGGCTTTAGGCTGCCGTCAGCGCTGGATAATCGCCCGCTCAAATTCGATGAGTTTGAGGCCCTGCTCGATCAGGTTGTCTACGTCTCGGCGACCCCCAAGGCCCACGAGCTTGAGCGAGCCGAGGGGGTGGTGGTCGAGCAGATCATTCGGCCGACAGGCCTGCTCGATCCGGTGATCGAAGTGAGATCGGCTGACAAGCAAGTGGACGACCTCTTGGGTGAGCTTCGGGCGGTCGCCACGGCCGGGGAGCGGGCGCTCGTCACGGTGTTGACCAAGCGCATGGCTCAAGAGCTCACCGATTACTACCGCGAGGTGGGGGTTCGGGTGCGGTACCTTCACTCCGACATTGACACGCTCGAGCGGATGGAGATCATCCGGGATCTCCGCCAGGGCGACTTTGATGTCTTGGTGGGCATCAACCTGCTGCGGGAGGGGCTCGACATTCCCGAAGTCGCCCTGGTGGCTGTCCTTGATGCCGACAAGGAGGGCTTCCTGAGGAACCGGACGAGCCTCATTCAGACCATCGGCCGCGCCGCGCGGAACGTCAACGGTCGCGCCATCCTCTATGGGGACAAGGTCACCGAGTCGATGAACCAGGCGATTCAAGAGACGGAGCGGCGTCGAGCCAAGCAAGCCGCCTACAACGATGCCCACGGCATCACGCCTCAGACCATCCGAAAGGCCGTTGAGTCGCCGCTGGATGACCTGCTCCGCGCGGGCACGCTGAATGTCGATAAGGCGAAGTCGATTGCGGCCCAGGCGGCGGCACGAGAGGCCACCGATCCCGAGCAAGAGATCAAGCGGCTGAAGAAGCAGATGAAGGCGGCGGCGACCAAGCTAGAGTTTGAGCGGGCGGCCGAGATTAGGGACCTCATCAAGGAGCTCCAGGCGCTGGTCGTCGGGGCCTAGCGGGCCAGCACGGCCTCGAGGGCGCGGTTGATGCGATCGTTGCCCCAGAAGACCTCGTCATCGACCACCATGGTCGGAGCACCGCATGCTCCTCGTCGGATGGCCTCATCGGTGTTGGCTCGTAGCTGTGCCTTGACCTCCGGCGCTTGGGCCGCTGCGAGGAGTCCGGCGCCATCGAGACCCGCTGCTTCGAGCACCCCCTGCAGCGCACGCTCATCGCTGATGTCTACGCCGTCGGACCACACCGCTTTGTAGATGACCGGAGTGGCTTCTTCGCACACGAGCGCGACGCGGCCTGCGGTCACCGTACGCACAGGAAAGTGCGGCGTGAACTGAAACGGCACACCCCAGAGCGCGGCCCAGTCGCCCAGGTCCCGCAGGGTGTAGGCACGGCGCGCCTCACCGAAGGTAAACACAGGAATGTTCGCGGTGCCGATGGCCTTGAACAGGGCGCCCAAGAGGATGGGCTTCATTCGGACTTGGGCACCGACTCGAGCGGCCATCGCCTGGATTTGAGTCGCTGCCAGGTACGAGTAAGGGCTGGCGAAGTCATGATAGAAGTCGATGACCGAGTCGGGCTTGGCCCGGCCCTTGGGGAGGTAGTCGGGTGACATTCCGAGGGCTTGCTCAACCAGGTGAATGCGATCCTGCCCCCACCAGATCGTGCCGTCGACTTCAAAGGTGGGCACACCGAAGACGCCCCGTTCGGACGCCCGCTGAGTCTGTTCTCGCAGCGCCGCCTTGGTGGCCGTGTCGTTGGCGACCGCCAGATCGAGTCCCTGCTCCCTCGCGAGAGGCGCCAGCGTCGCGGGGTCGTTGATGTCGAGGTTGTCGACCCAGTAGGCCTTGTACAGGGCATGAGTGAGGCGAATGCGCTGCTCGCCCTGGGCCGCGGTCAGGAGGCGCATGGCCGTGACGCTCCGCTGAGGATGCCTGGGGTTGTGAACCAAGGGAAGACCGGCACTCCGCGCCTCTCGCACCAGGTCTTCTGCACCTACCTTGGCCCTCGCGGGCGCGTAGCTCGCAGCGGGTACATCGGCGGTCTGGTGATTCCTAAACAATCCACCGAGGAGGACGGGGCACCAGAGCACCTCAACCTTCGAGCGGGCGGCCAGCGCACGCACGCGCTGACTCGCCACGTAGGCGTAAGGACAGACGACGTCGTAGTAAAAACGAACCTGCATGGGTTTGGCTACCCCGCTGAGCCCTGGCATGATGGAATCAGATGGAAAAAGTACGCATCGACAAGTGGCTCTGGGCCGCGCGAATGTTCAAGACCCGCTCGATGGCAACAGAGGCCTGCACCGGCGGCCATGTCACGCTGAATGAGGAGACGGCGAAGGCAAGCAAGAGCGTCTCAGTGGGCGACACCGTCGAGGTGCTCACGCCCGGTGGTCTTCGAATTTTGGAGGTTGCAGGCTTGGCCGACAAGCGCGGTCCGGCCAAGGTGGCAGTGACGCTGTACGTGGACCACTCTCCGCCCCCTGCACCGACAGGGCCCATGGCGGGGGACCCGAGCTTTGATCGCGGAAGCCGTCGGGGCAGAAAGGGGGCGCGGCCGACTAAGCGTGAGCGGCGTCGCTTCACCCCAGACAAGAGCTGGTGAGGCGCGTGATCTCCGCCGGATCGGCCATGTCGCCCGCGCCGATCCGCTTTGCGTCCTCTGCGCTGATTCTCTCCGAGAGGACACCGGCCGCCAGCTCACCCATCAGTGCACCAAATTTGAAGCCATGGCCCGAGAAGCCCGTCATCAGCAGGGCCTTGTCGATGGGCTCAATGATAAAGCGCTCCTCGCGCTGCACGGTGTAGTAGCAGGTCTTGGTCTCCAGCAGCTGATAGTCATCGAGAGCTCGTAGACGGCCGCGGCAGGCCTCCATGAGGGCGGCCCCCTCCGCGGACTCTGCGGTCCGTCGCTGATCGGGATGTCCGCGCATGCTGAAGCTGTGGTCGCCGACCTTCAGTCCTGTGCCTGCGACGGGTGGCACCACGTAGACGCCCCCTCGTCCATGAATATCGAGCAGCATCGGGGCGCGCCTCCACGCCGCCGCATAGCGCTCAGGCGGCGCCAGATAGGCCACGACCTGGCGGCTGGGTTTGACTCGGCCTGAGGTGCTGGAGACGAGGTCCCGAACCCACGGTCCCGCGGCGATGACCACCCGGTCGGCTCGCTGGCGGCTGCCGTCCTCCAGGGTGACCGAGGCTTGGGCGGTGTCGATCTCGACCACGGGGGTGTTGGTGTGGACGGTTGCACCTCGCGTGACCAGGTGCACGGCGAGCGCGCGAACGATGTCTTGGGCGAGGAGCACGCCTCCCGACTCAATCAGCGCCGCGAGCTCGATCTGGTCAGGACACAGCCATGGGCACAACTCGGCCAGTGCTGGGCGATCGAGCTCATGCGAGGGGATGCCGGCTCGGGCCATCTCCTCGAGAGAGGCTCGGGCCCATGAGAGATCGTCTCGGGCGACCACTAAAGTGGACGTCGGACGAATGAGCGTCTGGCCGATCTCTGCCCAGGTGCGCGCCCATGCAGCGAGCGCGGGGTCGATCATTCTGGAGTAGCCCAGCATGGGACCGTACGGATGTCGAATGAGGCGATGTTGGTCCACGCTAGAGCCGAGCGGGTTAGGAATCGGGCCCTGCTCGAACACCGCCACACGGTGTCCGCACCGCATGAGGGCGGCCGCAGCGCTGAGTCCCATGACGCCCCCTCCCACGACAATCACGCGCATTCGTCTCACCTCCGGCCCCTTATGTTAGTCATTTCTCTCAGGAGACAGTTGTGTTGAAGGTTCGATGGGGTGTGCTTGGAGTCGGTCGCGCTGGACGAGCGCGGCTAGAGGCTCTGCGGAACGATCCGCGGGCCGAAGTAGTGGGTGGCTGGCGCGGTGATCTCGAGTCAGCGAACGTTCCTGAGTTCACTTCATTTGAGGAAATGCTCCAGCACGTCGATGCTATTGCCGTCTGCTCACCGGATGCTTTTCACGCCACACAGGTGCACGCCGCCTTGAGTGCATACCGCCATGTGGTCTGTGAGTACCCCGTGGCCACGAGTGCTGGGGAGGCGTCGAGCCTCTTCGCGCTCTCTGTCGCGCGGGACCGGGTACTGCATGTTGAGCACATCGAGCTGCTGACCCCCTCAGCGCGATGGATTCGTGAGTATGCGCGGGACAAGACGCTCTCCGGGGGTGCGGTGCGCTCCTTTGGCGGTCCTCGGCCGCGAGCAACGTCTCCGGCTCATGCCAACATTGCGCGGTTCCAGCGGATTATCGATGTCGCCGGTTTACCGGAGGGCATCTCCGTTGAGCGCTGCACACCGTCAAACCTCGCCGTACGCCTCCTCTTTCCCGGTGATGTGGCCATCAGCTTGGACTCGCGAATGGAAGAGGGGCTCGAGCGACAGCTGGACATGGTCCTCGAGTTCGAGGAGGGAATCGTGCGGCAAGAGGGCGGCGAGGTCTATCTCGATGGCACCAAGATCGAACTGGAGCCGATCGAAGGCCTCTTCAAGACCGATCAACTCTTGGCGACAGCACAAATCCTCGATGGTCAGGAGTCCTATATTCCCATGGAGCGGGTCCTCGATGGCCTCGGCCTCGCAGACTTGGTGATGGGAGCGGCCTGATGAAGGCAGCGCGGCCCCTGATCTGGGCCGCCGGTGCCGCAGCGGCAGCGATCATTCATGGAGCCCTGACACCCATGGCGTGGGCGGACTCCGCCTTTGTTCCTCTGCGCTATGCCCGCCGACTCTCGGAGCACGGCAGCGTCCTGTTGCTCGGACAGGAACAGCCTGTTGAGGCCCTCTTGAACCCGCTCTGGACGTGCTTCTTGGCCACCCTGGGTACCCTCGGTGTGCACGAGGCTAAGGCTCAGCCTGTTCTCGGTCTCGCCTTGTATGGGCTCGTGGTGGGAGCGGCCGTCCTCTGGGCGTCCTCCTCAAGGCGCGCCGTGGGGGCCGCGCTGCTCACGGCGATGTTGGCGGCATCACCGGTCCTCGCCATCGCCGCACGATCGGGCACAGATGAACTCTTTGTTGCGGCGTGGGTGCTGGGCGCGGTCTGGGCGACGTCGACCGCATCGCCCTGGGCGACGGTGCTCGTGGGTGGGCTCTCGCTCTGTGGCGTGTTCCCTGCGCTGCTCGCGGCGGGGCTCGCGGCGGGGCTTGCGGCGGGCGGACGGTCAGGCCCGCTGAAGGGGGTCGCCGTGTGCATCGGTCTTCTGACTCTGATGCGATGGGCCGTGTTTGGGACTCTCTTTCCCCACGCGCCATTTCGGGTTCTGGAGATGGTCGATCTTGGCCAAGGGGTTGCATCGCTGCAGATGGTGGGCGGGGCCATCGGGCTCGGTCTGGCCGGGCTTGTCCTCCAGCGGGACGGTGACGAGCGGCGGTGGCCTGAGGGTCTGGCGCTGGCCATGACGGCCGCCTCGGTACTTGCGACGGCCCCTGATCCCCACGGCCTCGGCTTTGGGGCGGCGCCTCTCGCCGTCATCGCGTTGGTCACGGGTGCGAGAGGGCTGGCTCGAACGGCCCAGGCGGGCAAGCTCTGGGTGGCGGTCCTGGCGGTTCTTGTGTTGGACATTCGCTGGGGGGTGGCGGAGCGGGGAGATGTCATAGAGGCTCGGAAGGCCTCCGTTCGGCAGGCACGGGTCATGGCCAAGTTTCTTCGATGGCGGTTTGCGGAGGGGGCCACGGTTGTGGTGCAGACGCCAGGAGCGCTGGCCTACCACCTTCGGATGCCGTCGGTGGACCTCCAGGGGCTGACGCATCGGGGCCCCACCAGCCAGGCTGCGATGCAGGCGCTCAACCCGGAGGTGATGATTCCGGAGGGCGACATCGTCGCTCCAGCAGCCACGCGGCTCTCGATGGGCGATCAGTGGGACTGGCGAACGCTTGCGGAGACGCACTTTCAACACGCCATCTTGCACTCAGAGGACTGGAATTTGGTCACCAAGAGCCCGGTCTGGTTCAACCTTTACATGCGCAAAGATCTCCCGAAGTATCCACCCAAGTGGGTGGAGATCTACGCGCGTGAGGCGGCAGAACGAGAAGAGAAGAAAAAAAGAGAAGAGGATGTGGGCCAAGCCAGATAGGCTTCAGGCGCAGGGGAGGTGACTGTGCGGGTCCTGCTGATCAATCCGAGCATGAACTTGAAGAAACTCGGGCGCTTTGCTGGATTGCTTGAGCCCATGCCGTGCATTGGCTTGGCCTACATCGCAGCGGCACTTGAGCAACACGGCTGCCAAGTTCGTGTGATCGACATGTTCGCGGAGGGTCTGGGGGTTGATGAGGTGGTCGAAAAGGCCGCCCGCTTTAAGCCCGAGCTGATCGGCATGACGGTGCTCACGCCCTCGGCGCCTGTGTGCTCTGCGATCTCTCAGAGTCTGCGCTCCCGCGTACCCGAGGCGAAGATCGTCTGGGGCGGTGTTCATGCCGATGTCTTTGGGGCGGAGATTGTTCGCAGTCGAGAAGCGGACTTTGCGGTGCATGGCGACGGCGAGATCACGATCTGTGAGTTGGTCGACGCCTTGGCTGAGCAGGGCGGAGACTTCTCGGCCATTGACGGCTTGACGTGGCGCTCAGACGGGACTGCCATCACCAACAAGGCGCGGGCGATAAACCAAGACCTCGACAGCTTGCCCTATCCGGCATGGCACCTCTTCCCCTACCACCGGTACGGGTTGCTTCCCTTTGCGGACTTCGCCAAGCCGGTGCTGACCATCTCCGGGTCGAGGGGATGCCCTTATCGGTGCGACTACTGCTCCTTGATTCATACGGGCGGAAAGGTCTATCGGCGACGGGATCCCATCAAGATTGTCGATGAGTATGAGTTCTTGGTGGATCGGTACGGCGTGAAGCAGATTGGGTTTATCGATCCCATCTTTCCTCTCGTCAAGAAGGACCTGGAGCCGTTCTGCACGGAGCTTGTGGCGCGAGGGCTGGACAAGAAGTGCCAGTGGCTCAGCGAGACTCGGGCGGATCGTCTCGACCCCGAGACCTGCCAGATGATGTACGACGGCGGGTGCCGGCGCGTCCTCATGGGGATCGAGTCGGGCGTCGACATGCTGCTGGGGAACGTGAACAAGAAGATCACGACAGAGAAGGTTCGGACCGGCGTGGAGAACGCAAGAAATGCGGGCATTCAGACGGTTGGGCTCTTCATGATCGGCATGCCCGGAGAGACCCCAGAGATGACGAAAGAGACGGTAGAGTTCGCGGTGGACCTCGATCTCGACTTCGCGAAGTTCGCCATCACCGTACCGTTTCCAGGGTCCAAGCTCTTTGAGGACCGCTGGCAGAAGGACCTCTTTAGAGACGACTGGGAGAACTACACCACCTTCAACCCTGACCCGGACCGGCTGATCTACCACCCCCATGGCTACGACCCCAAGACCTTGGTGAAGATGCAGTCATGGGCGCTGAGGCGCTTCTACATGCGCCCTCGACAGCTCAAGAAGCAGTTCCTCGACCTCCGGACCATCAGCCCAAAGATGCTGCTCTATGGCATCTATGGCATGGCGGTTTGAGAGCGATCACTTGTGGATAAAAGCCTGCTCTAGGCTTGACGGCGTGGGTACAACGGGCGATAGGGCAGCGTCAACGCTTCGAGCGGCAAGCACCGGTTAGCCATCCGTTGTGTACCTGCTGAAGCGAACATAAGGAGACAACAAAATGGCAATGACAGCTGAACGCAAGGCAGAACTCATGAAGACCTATGCCACCCACGAGGGTGACACAGGCTCTCCAGAGGTTCAGGTCGCACTCCTCACCGAGCGCATCACCTACCTGACAGGCCACTTCAAGACCCACAAGAAGGACCACCACAGCCGTCGTGGTCTCCTCAAGCTGGTCGGTCGTCGTCGTCGTCTGTTGAAGTACCTCCGGACCAATGACGAGGATCGCTACAAGACCCTCATCAAGAGTCTCGGCCTCAGGCGTTAAGTGAGAACGGGCGGCATTAGTCGCCCGTTTTTCTTTGATCTTTTTAAACCCAACCACAGTCGGCCTCGACGTCCAGTCGAAAGCACCGCAGGTCTACGTGCGCTGAATGAGTGTGATGCATTCAGCGCTCGCAGGTCTACGGGAAGCTCGATTCGGAGCGCCGGAGGCCCGTCCTTGATTGTGGGGACTGCGCAAGCGTGCGCGAAAACCCAAAAAACCCCCGCGGGTGGTGCGGCCCTATGGACGGCTGCTCACGCCACTCGTGTATCTGGAGAATTCCATGGAAACCAAATCTGTGTCTGTCGAAGTTGGCGGACAAACTATGATATTTGAGACTGGCCTCATGGCCAAGCAAGCTGACGGTGCCGTGATTGTGCGCGTGGGCGACTCTTCCGTTCTCGTGACGGCCGTGACCGGCGACCCCGCTCGTTTCGACTTCCTGCCGCTCACCTGCGAGTACCAGGACCGCAACGGTGCGTTCGGCTCCATCCCCGGCAACTACTTCAAGCGCGAGGGTCGCTCAAACGAGCGCGAGACACTCATCGCTCGTATGATCGATCGCCCCATCCGCCCTCAGTTCCCGAAGCAGTACCGCAACGAGACTCAGGTGATTGCAACGGTCCTCTCGTACGACGAGACCACAGACACGGACACCCTCGCCATGTGCGGTGCCTCGGCGGCCCTCCACATCTCGAATGCCCCGATGCAGCGCCCTATCGCGGGTGTTCGGGTGTCCTCGATCGACGGTGAGCTCGTGGTCAACCCGAGCCGTGCGCAGATGGAGGTTGCAGAGATGAACCTCGTCGTCGCCGGAACGGTGGACGCGGTCTGCATGGTTGAGGGCGGCGCCAACGAGATGTCAGAGGACGCCATGATGGACGCGATGGACCACGCCCACGCGGAGATCAAGAAGATCATCGGTGCTATCGATGAGCTCCGCGGCATCGCTGGTGTGGAGAAGGCCGAGGTTCCGGCTGCTCACGAGCTCGACGCTGACGTCGTCGCCTTTGTTGAGAGCAACGGCACCGCAGGCCTCACGGAGGCCATGGCCATCTTGGGCAAGCACGAGCGCAAGGTCGCCCTCAAGGCGGCTCGGGATGCCGTCATCGCAAAGCTTGTCGAGGGCGAGGCTGACGAGGCTGTGGCAGAGGAGAAGACCAAGGACGCCAAGGATGCCTGGGACAAGCTCCTCGGCAAGGTGATGCGCAAGCAGGTCCTCAGCGAGCGTCGTCGCATCGATGGTCGTGCCACGGACGAGATTCGCTTCATCGACTCTCGTGTCGGCGTGGCCGCGAAGGCCCACGGCTCGGCGCTCTTCACTCGCGGAGAGACCCAGACCTTTGTGACGGCCGCGCTCGGAATGGAGATGGATGCCCAGCGTGTCGACTTCGCGGGCACTCAGTCGGAGTTCCGTCGCTGGATGCTGACCTACAACTTCCCGCCGTTCTGTACCGGTGAGGCACGCATGCTTCGTGGTCCGAAGCGGCGGGAGATTGGTCACGGAAACCTGGCTCACCGAAGCCTGATTCCTGTCCTTCCTGCTCCCGAGGAGTTTCCCTACGTGCTCCGCTGCTGCTCAGATGTCCTTGAGTCCAACGGCTCGAGCTCCATGGCGACCGTCTGTGGCTCGACCTTGGCGCTGATGGACGCAGGTGTACCGCTCAAGGCGCCTGTGGCGGGTATTGCAATGGGCCTCATCAAGGAAGGCGACGACTTCGCGGTTCTCTCCGACATCTTGGGCGACGAGGACCACCTCGGCGACATGGACTTCAAGGTGACCGGTACCCGGAATGGCATCACAGCCTTCCAGATGGACACCAAGATTGACTCGGTGAGCCGTGAGATCATGAGCAAGGCGCTGGCCCAAGCGCGCGAGGGTCGGATTCACATCCTCGACGAGATGGCCAAGGGCATTGCTGAGCCTCGTGAGGACATTGCCGCCAACGCACCTCGGATCACCAAGATGAAGATCAAGCAGGACAAGATCCGCGACATCATCGGACCGGGTGGTCGGACCATTCGTGGGATGCAAGAGGAGTGCGGCGTGCGCATCACTGTCGAGGATGACGGGACGGTGCTCGTGGCCAGCTCAGACATGGATGCGACCAACAAGGCGCTCGGTATGCTTCGTGAGCTCACCCAAGAGGCTGAGATCGGTAAGCTCTACCTGGGCGTGGTCAAGCGCACGGTTGACTTCGGTGCGTTCATCGAGATCTTCCCTGGTACTGAAGGGTTGGTTCACATCAGTCACTTGGCCAACGAGCGGGTCGAGCAGACCACGGATGTGGTCAACGAGGGCGATGAGGTCCTGGTTCGGGTCATCGAGATCGACAAGCGCAGCGGCAAGATTCGTCTCAGTCGCAAGGAAGCGCTGGAAGCCGCGGCGCTGTAGAGCCAATGCTTCGGCCTCCGCCGCTGAGGGTCCAGGTTCTCCCCCATGGGGAGGGCCTGGACCTTCCTGCTTATGCCACACCCGGCTCGGCAGGACTCGATCTACGGTCTGCCATCGACCACACGCTTCAGCCAATGGAGCGGTTTGCGGTTCCCACCGGTCTGAAGGTGGCCATCCCGGAGGGCTGGGAAGGCCAGGTTCGACCTCGGTCAGGTCTGGCGCTTCGGTCCGGGCTCGGAATGCCCAACGCGCCCGGAACGATCGATTCGGACTATCGAGGAGAGCTCAAGGTCCTTCTCATAAACCTGGGACCGGCTCCAATCGAGATTGCCCGCGGAATGCGCATCGCACAGATGCTCATTACCCCAGCCCCGCAGGCTGAGGTTGTCTCGGTAGAGAGCCTCGAAGATACCGAGCGAGGATCAGCCGGGTTTGGTTCGACGGGAACCCACTAAGGTCCGCTAGATCTTCTCGTCAGAGATGATCTCAAGGATGCTTTCCCTCACCGCGCGCGCGTCTTCTGCGCTGCGCAAGCGGGCGAGGAGGTCGCTCCTCAGGGCCATCCGCGCCAAGCGCTCAAGCACCCAGAGTTGAGCCTGTCGATCGCCTCGCGGCGCCAAGACCAACAAGACCACGTCGACCATCGGCCGCCCGCTGCTTTGATAGTCAATCGCCCGTTCGAGTGTGAGCACGACCACTTGGGTGTGGCTTAGCCCACGGACGGCAGGCGCAGAGATGGCCACGCCCTCACGGAGTGCTGTGTTTTGCTGCCGCTCGCGCTCGAAGAGGGCCTCGGTAATGGAGGCGGCGCTAGCGTTCGCCCCAGCGTCGGACATCATCTGACCAACGAGCTTGAAGAGATCGGCCTTCTTGCTGACGTCGACCTTGTGGCCAACCACGGCGTGATGCACGTATGGGGCCAAGATCATCTGCTCTTGAGTGTCCTCTTTTCGGAGGTCGAAGCGGTGATGCACTTGGTGGCGGGGTGCCTTGAGCTTCAGCACAGAGCAGCTCGCCATGGAAGCAGCCCTGTGCTCCCTTGAGCCCTTAAAGAGCGTACGGAGCGTGTTCTCTGCGGGAGCCCCCATGATGAGGAGGTCGTAGTCGACGGAGACTTCCGCGATCGTGCGATACGGATCCTGGCCCCGAACGATGCGGCTGTCGCAAGGGCTCGCGCACATGCTCGAGAGCTGGTCATGATACTGCCTCATCGAATCGACCTGCTGCGGCCCAGCGTCCTCAGAGATGGGCCAGAAGAGCGTCACGCGAGCGTTGGTCTGGGTTGAAGCCAGACAGTCTGCGATGTGCACCAGCAGAGAGTCATAGGGACCCGGCTCGGCGAGAACCAGAATGCGCGAGAAGTCGTCGGACGTATCGCCGTCGTACGGGCCGCCCCGATCGAGGAAGATGGCGAGGTCGCAGGGGGCGTTGTTCAGCCACCATGAGAAGGGGTGTCGGATGATGTAGTGCAGCTCGCTCCGTGTGGGCCACTCCATCACGATCCAGTCGGCGTTGGTCGAGGTAGCGTGCTTGTGCAGAGCATTCTTTGCGTTGTGGGTCACGATGTCGTGGAATTCGACCTCAACGTGGGCCTCTTCACCGATCTTTGCGGCGCGCTCCGCGAGCTCCTGGACCTCTTCGTCGAGCTCCAAGAAGGCCGTCAACTGGGCATGATAGGGCCGCTCCTCCAGCCGCACGACCTCCAGATGGCCTCGCTCTACAAAGCTGGCTGCGAGCTGAACCAGGCGAGAGGGAGCAGGCTCGCCGCCGAAGACGGGGACGATAACCCGAGGGTCGCCGGCATGAGCCGCTTCGTCGGCCTCGGCACGTTCGGTCTCGGCGAGGACGTGCGCCTCTCCCCACAGCATCTGAAACAGGCTCTTACGATTCACCCGCTTGCGGACGTACAAGAAGTACCACGCGGTACCGATCAATATCGCGAGACTGATGCCCACCAGCGCCATGGTTCCGAGCTCGTACAGGAGCCAGAGCCCACCGGATATGCCTCCGATCTGGACCCATGGGTAGAGAGGGCTCTTGAACTTGGGCTTGTACCAGCGGACGCCCGTCTCGCGAAGCACGATCACCGTCAGGTTGACCAGGCAGAAGATGAAGATCTTGAAGCCGCTCGCGAGCTTGGCGAGCTTGACCACGGGCAAGAAGGTCACCAGGCTGACCAGGAGAAGGCCGGTGAGCAGGATGGCGTACAGCGGCGTTCCTGTCTTCGATTGAATGCGAGAAAAGAGACTCGGCATGATCCGATCCCTGCTCATCGCGAAGGGGTCTCTCGCGGAGGCCATGACCCCGGCGTTACACATGCTAGAGAGTGCTGCAATGGCTAGCCCGGCTACCGCAACCTCCAAGGTTCGTCCCCCGATGGCCTTGGCGGCCGTCGCCATCGGCGCCAGGTCTTCGGCCATGGATGTGTACTCAACGTTTCCGGTGACAACCCACGACACGAGGGCGTAGAGGCTCATGACGGTCGCCTGAGCCAAGAACATCGCCAGAGGAATGTTTCGCTCTGGATTCTTGACCTCCTCGGCCACTGAGCAGATCTTGGTTACCCCTGCGTACGACACAAAGACAAAGGCGGCTCCCCCGAAGATGCCCATTGCTCCGTTCGGAAAGGCCGGCTCGTGGAGCTGAGGATTGACCTGGACGCCGCCCATGACAGCAAAGGCCAGGAGCCCGCCGATACACGCGGTGACGACTATGGCCTGCAGCAGGCTGGCCTTGCTTGCGCCTAAGATGTTGAGCGTGATCATCACCAGGAGGATGCTCAGAGACACCGTCTTAGGGTCGGCATTGGAAAAGATGGTCAGGTAGCCGCCGAGCCCAACCAAGGCGAAGGCGGTCTTCGCGGAGAGGGTGAACCAGTTACCGATTCCGGTGATGGTGCCCATCCAGGGCCCCATGGAGCGCTCGACGTACACGTAGGTGCCGCCCGCCACGGGCATGGCCGTGGAGAGTTCCGCCTTGCTCAGCATCGCAGGCAAGACCAGCAAGCCGGCGAGCAGGTAGCTCAGGCACACCCAGGGGCCTGCGATAGCGGCCGCCATACCGGGAAGGACGAAGATACCGGATCCCAGCATCGCACCCACAGCAAGAGTGAAGACACTGCCGAGACCGAGGGAGCGGTCGAGTTGTTTGGTTACTTGTTTGGGCATGAGTGAGGCGAGGTTACCCTAGCACCATCGACGGAGAACAGTATGGCGTTGGACACGCGTGCATGGGCAAGAGTGGCTTTTGAGAAGGGGCCGATTGAGGGAGATTCAGCGGCGCACCTTGACCGTTCTCAGATTCAGGCAGGACTCGAGCAGGCGCAGGATTCTTTTGTACAGCGATGGGGGTTGCTGGAGGCCATCGTGGTGCGAAGCCCCGATGGGCGCCGGATCCAGCCGCTGTCCACCGAGGTATCGATAGAGGGCGGCCTTGCGGGCGATCGGTGGGTCACGGGAAAGGCGACCCCCGGTAACCAACTCTCCATGATGAACCTTGATGTCGCCGCTGTCATCGCGGGAGGCCAGTCCATAGCGCTGTTCGGCGACAACCTCTTCACACGACTGGATCTCCGAGAGTCCATGCTGCCCGTCGGGACGAAGCTGAGGGTGGGCGAGGCCGTGATGGTGGTGAGCGACATGCCTCACGTGCCCTGCGATCGGTTCCTCGCGCGCTTTGGAGAGGCGGCATTCAAAGCGGCGGCACAAGAGCCCCGACTTCGGGGCATCTACCTCACCGTACTTGAGGGCGGAACGATCGCGCTTGGAGACCCGGTCGCTCCTCTCCAGGTCTAGCTGTCCTTAAACTTGAGCTTCCGTGCCTGAAGGGTGCGCTTCTGGTCCTCATCCATGACCAGCTCGATCTCCTTCTCCATCTCCTCGAGATCGGCGAGGCTGGTGTCCCAGCCACCGAGCTTCACCGCCAGCTTGCGAAGGTCGTCGTCCGTGTTGTCGGCAGGGGGTGCCGCGGCCTTCCTTGCCCGGTTTGCGAGTGGGTTGGGGGCGGAGCTACTGACGCTCGCCGGTCCGACATCAGCGGGTGCGTCGGGAGCGTTATCGGACACGATCTTGCGGACGAAGCCGTTGGCGTTGGTCAGCTGGTCACATAGGCTGGCGATGAGCAGACGGCGCAGAGCCACACCGGCGACGGAGCCTTCCGAGACCAGCTGATCAACCTGCGACCGATGGAGTCGAACGACCTCCACAGGTCCGTTAGCTCGGCAGGTTGCCGATCGTCGTGAACCATCGATGACGGCCATGTGACCAAACACGCAGGGGCAGGTCATGTCGCTCAGAACGCGGTCCTCTCCGCTCGCATCTTTTCTCAAGACAGTGATGTTGCCGCGGACGAGGAAGAAAACTTCATCTCCCGGTTCACCCTCGGTGCAGATGTCCTGGCCATGGTCGAGGGGTTGGCAGTCCCCTTTCGCGAGCACGCGCTCAATGGCGGCATGGGAAGCGCCGGGGAACGAGTGATGCGCGATGATGCGCTTGGCCAATCGATCGGAGTCGGTGGGTGAGATTTGAGCCATCAGCGTCCTCCAAAGAGAGACTTAAGCTTGCCGACAATGCCTGCCTTGGTCTCGGGGGTGGTCTCGTGGACACCAAGCTCTTTCCAGAGCTTGGTCGTCTCTTGGTTGGTCCGGCGAATACGGCGAGCGAGCGTGCCCAGCAAGTGCTGCTCGATGGCAATGACTGCGGGATTCTTTGCGCCGCTGATGAGCAGGTCTTCGCTGATGAGGAGACATTGGCAGTCCTTCAGCGCCCGGACAGTCGCGCTGCGCTTTCCGCTGCGCGCAAACAGTGCGGTCTCACCGACGATCTCCCCCATGTTGACTTGGCCCACATCGCGGTGCTGCCCGGCGCTGGAGACCTCGACCCCGAGGAGGCCATCGACCACAAGCAGAGCAACATCGGACGCATCCCCCTGAGTGAAGATCGTCATCCCTGCTTTGAACTTCACGGGCGGCGCCAGCGCACACAGCTCATGGAGGGCGGTTTTGTCTACGTTCTTGAAGATGAACAAGGATGAGAGATTGTCGACTGCGCTCATGGTCGGGGCATAACCACTATTGATTGAGGCGGCGCGAGAAGGTTTGCGTCGGACCCCGATAAGGCAGGATGTTGCAGGAGGACAGGCATGTCTTTTTGTTGGATGGACGATGGACCGCAGGCACAGGAAGAGGCAGGCGGTGCTAGCAGGGAGGCCGCAGCTGAGGCCGAGGTACGAGAGCGAAGCGCGCTGATGAGGCGGCTGGGTCGCTCCAAGGCCGAGGCGATCCATCGATGTCTGGGTAACGTCGCCTGGGCCTACTCGGTCTCCGGCACGCCCGCGCTGACGCCGGCCCAGATCCGAAAGATCGTGGCCTCGGTCTACGACTAGCCGCGATAGAGGCGCTCGATCCGGGCCGCGAGCACAAAGTCGGCCTCAGCGATGCCGCCGATGTCGTGCGTCCACAGGGTTACCTCGCAGCGTCCCCATGCGATCAAGAGATCGGGGTGATGACCGACCGACTCGGCCTCAGCGCCGACCGCATTGGCGAAGGCGAGCGCCCGCTTGAAGTCATCGAAGCTGAAGTGCCTAGCCAGCCTGCGCTCGGACGTGATGGACCATTCTCTCCCGAGCGCCTCGATCAGGGCCTCTGCCTCGTCGTCGGAGAGCGGGGCCGATCCTGGCTGAGCGGGAGAGCAAGGACGACTCGCGAGCCCGATGAGCGCAGACATCACTCCACCTCGAGGTCGAGGTGCTTGGCTGCGGGCACCGACTTGCGGATGCGCGCCTCGATGCGATCAACCTCGTCTCCCAGCGCCTCGCAGAGGTGCTCCCCAAACGTGCACAGGAAGGTCTCGAAGGCCTCTTGGCTCTCGGTTGCTTTGGCGTAAGTGGTGCCGAGGTCGTTCTTCGCGAGCCACTGTTTGGCAATGACACGACCGTCGAAGTCGAGCTCGGCCTTGAAGCGGAAGTGCTCCGCCCCCATGATGGTGGCCTTCACATCATGGATGGACTCGATTGCAGGCTCGGTCTCGAGGACCGCCATCACGTCGCTGGTCAAGTTCTCAGTGACCGCCTGGCCGAGCAAGGCCTTGCGATTCTTGATGACCAAGAACACGGCGACGGCACCTAAGAGCAGGGCGATTAGGAGCGATCCAATCGCGTCCCAGATAGGATTGCCAGTGAGCACAAAGAGCCCAATGGATGCGCCGGCCACCATCACGCCAGTCACGGCAGCGGCATCCTCGAGCAGGACGGCGACCGCCATCGGATCCGGACCCTCCTTGAGGTACGCCCCAAAGCTCATCTTCATCTGTTGGGCGGATGCCTGGACGGCCTTGAATGCCACCCACAGGGTCCAGGCCTCCAGAACGAAGGAAAAGATCAGAACGCCCGCGGCGATCGAAATGTCGGTCAACTCGACCGACTCTGGGTGCAGGAGCGAGTGAATGCCATGGTATAGCGTCACGCCACACCCCAAGAAGAAGATGCCGACGGCACTGATCAGCGCCCACACGAAGGCATCCCGGCCGTAGCCATAGGGAAGATCGTTCGTTGCGGTCTTTGAGGACTGCTTGATCCCGAAGGCGAGCATGCTCTGGTTCATGACGTCCGCCGCCGAGTGAATGCCCTCCGAGAGCATGGCACCCGACCCGGTCATGAAGAATGCCCCCAGCTTGGTCATCGTGATGACCGAATTCGCACCAATCGCTGCGTAGACTGCCTTAGCGCTTCCGCCTGCCATAGTTTGCCTCCTCGGAGGGCTTAACGCCCGAGGCGTATCGGCTCATCTCGCACCAGGGCATCCTCCACGTCGACGTACTGGTCAGGGTCGTTCGACCAAACAAGCGCGCCGTCGGGGTCGCGCTTGAAGGTCTTCAGCGCGACGACGCCTCCCCGCGGCAGCGCGACTGTTGCGGGGCCCGGCGTCGCGACGGCATCCGGAGCCCAGGCCCCCACGGCGGGGTCTGAGCCGATCAGGAAGTCACCCGCAGGCAGCTCCACCGTCACCGGCGCTGTCTCTGACTGCTCACGCTCGATGCGCTCTGTCCACGCTAAGAAGGTCTGGCCAGGAGGCGGGGTCAGCAGCCATCGTCGGACGCGGCCCTCCTCGGTGATGGGAATCCACACGGCCTCGCCAGCCTCCACCGGAAGCACGGGCTGAGACGGGGTGTCGACCGCAACCACGACCGCGGCCTGAGCGCTCACTCGGGCCAGAACCAGCTGGTCTTTGGTGACGCGCAAGAGGTCTGTGCTGCCCTCAATGAGGGGAGAGTACGCCCGTCGGTCATCAAGCAGGCGAGCGATCCACTCTTGATGGGGGAGGTGACTGAAGTCCATGCTGGCGCGTGCCTCGGCCTCGGTTCGACCGGTGAGGCCCGACTCGGTTCCCCAGGTGATCGAGGGGATACCGCGGAGGCTGGTCATCAGGGTGAACGCGGCCTGAGTTTGTTCGCCGCAGACCGTCTGCACTCGGGGTGTGTCATGATTGTCGAGGAAGGTGATCCACTCGTGGCCCGAGGGATAACGTCGGTCTTGTGTCAGGACGGCGGCGATCTTTCGCAGGTCCCCCCCACCACATATGGACTCGGTGATGGCGTAGTACAGCGGAAAGTCGAAGCTGTGAGTCAGCCCGGTCTGTGCGACCTCCCGTGCAATCGTCACGGCGTTACCGTCGAAAACCTCGCCGGCGAAGATGAGCGGGCGGTCCGTGGCTCCGGTGAGGTGAGCAATCCAGGCCTTCAAGAATGTCGGCTCAATGTGGCTCACGGCATCCACTCGAAAGCCGTCAGGGCGGGCCGTTGTCAGCCAGAAGCGGCCGTCACTCTGCAGGTGCTTGACCACCTCAGGATGGTCGTGGTCGAGATCGGGAAGGCCGTGGACGTCGTGGCTTCGCCGCTGAACAGGGTCCGACCAGTCGGTGATGTCACCGCGACCGTGGAACCAGCTGGGGTGCAGCTGGGTGATGGTGGTGTCGGGTCCGACGTGATTGAGTACGGCGTCAAGAATCAGCTTGATGCCTCGGGCCTCTGTCTCTTCACGCAGCGCCTCGAGGTCCTCGAGAGATCCAAACCGAGCGGAGAGCTTTCGGCCGTTGTTTGGCCAGTATCCATGGAAGGCGCCATGCTCGCCGATGGGCTCCTCACGCATGTCCGCGATGGGCGTCAGCCAGAGGGTGTCCACGCCGAGCGCCTCGATGACCTCGAGCTTCTCGGTGAGGCCGGCAAGATCGCCGCCGTGAAAGGCCGCGGGATCGTTGCGGTCGACCTGGCCATCCGCATCGCCTCTGCCGCTGTAGAAGCGGTCGACCATGACCAGGTAGATGCTGTCCAACTCGGGAGCCTGAGCCCGCGCGAGGCCTGCGAGCAGCACGCCCCAAGCCATCATTGGAGGCCTCGCTGGTACCGTGAGACGGCCAGGTCAGCCCGCCGAGCCAGCTGACGAGCCGTGGCCTTTAGCGCATCCTCCGGACCCTCGTGCACATAGGTGAGGTTGACGGGGAGGTTGATGCGCTCCGTGAAGACCTCACCCCCGGTCCGAGCGACGGTAACCTGGGCGCTGACCTCCCAGCGATAGCGTCCAGCAAGCTCGCCTCGGGGACGTGCGGTTGAGACAATCATCACCACGGTGGACCCCTGCGCGGCGTCCAGAGCGCGCCCGACCTGCACCGTGTGGGTGCCGGCCCCTGCGATGACATCACCGCTCAAGATTCTCGTCGATGCGCCTCCAGAACGAGCGATCGCCTCGGCCACGGCGTCCGAGGCCTCGGGGGGTACGGCGTGGTCTTGAGCGGCCTCTGGGGCTGTCAAGGTCATCACCAGCGCCACAGACATCGGCTCAGCGGGGGAGGTTGGGGTCACAGCATGCAAGCATGCCATCATCCATGCGATCAAAACCATGCCTCAGCCTCCATGGAGATCATGTGGTGCCAGTGCTGCTCAACAGTGCCGAAGGCATTGTACTGGTCAAGGGTGGTCACAAACTGGTTGGAGAAGGCGTTGTTCTCGTTGCTGTGCTGTAGCCCATAGAGAAGCCTAAGGCTGGGCCGACTGTAGATGCCTGGACCAAGCGGGTTGAACACCAGGCCGGCTTTTCCTTGCCAGGTGGTGCGGGTGTCTGCATCCCCAAATTCGAGGCCGCGTCGGTCTGCGACACCGGCACTGTTCGCGAAGATGGAGTCCTCATGCTCACGAATAAAGTTTCCGTTGGTCGACACCTCTTGAGCGATCGCCGTCTCGGTTAGCCAGGCCAGCGTAGGGGTCAAGGCGACCTGTGCACGGAGCACGACGGAGGCGTACCACCGGTCATGCTCGGAAGGCGCGAGGCTGTTGTCGCCGTCTACGTGGCGCCCGTAGAGCCCGCCGAGAGCCAGCTCAAGGCGGCCTGGAATGGCATCAATCAGTGCTTCGTTACCGACGGTCAGCACCGTTCGTTCGTCGGTAAATTCGGTCGCGTGCACCGCGACGGTCTCGCCGCGCCAGGTGTCCTCTCGAGGGGCCTCAGGGTGGCGCTTTTCCCAGCGCACAAAGGTGCTGTTCCACTTGAGCCCTTGCCAGCCGCCGAAGCCCAAGTAGCCGAAGGCGTGCCCCGATTGGGCCTGAGCGCGCACGGGATCCGGAAAGCGGTCGGCCTGAATGGGGTGATCCGCACGAAAGGACTGGACGACCTCACCTCGGAGCCAGTCTTCATAGCGGACACCCGGCGTCTGGTACGGGGCCCCGGTGTGTCCCTCCACGCTGGCTTCACGAGACCACTGCCCGCCGCCGCCGAGCTGCAGGTGGTCGCCCAGCCGGAAGCGAACGGATGAGCCGGCAGTAATGACCGGGTTGTAGTGATCCGGTCGGACCATGTAGCCAGAATCACCGACACCCACGATCCAGTCCACAGGGCCGCGCTGCACGCGCGCAGACAGACCCACCGCGTTCGCGAAGGTGGTGGCGAGCCGCATATCGTACAGCCCCAGGTCGCCCATGGATTCTTCGAGCGTGCCCACCTTCCATGTGACGTTACTCAGGAGCACGTTTCCGGCCGTGACATACAGCCGCGAGAGCCTAAAATTGTCGAGGCGTCCGTTGCCTGGGTCGGCCCCACCGACACTGCCGCCCTCGATACGCATGTGCACGGTCGTCCAGGGACTGAGGGTGTCCGTCTCCGGCTCAAGCACGTCAAAGTCCACGTCAAGTGCGGCGTAGGGCCCCTCGTTCATCAGGCGTCCGGTGAGGTTCCAGTAGCCGAGCCGACCCTCACCGCCTTGCCAGTCGGGGCGAGCCATGACCCGGACGTAGCCACCGACTCGTGCATCCGCGTGGGCGGGGCCTCCCCATAATAGGGCTGCAAGAAGTGCCGTCATTGCTCCTCCAAGATGACCATCGTGAAGGGCTGAGCGGTGTAGGTCGCCCCATCCACAGGCGGTGGATCGTCGAGGCGAATGTTCCACGACAGGTAGGGGTCTCGGGCAGGGTCCTCGGAGAGGTATCCGTCGGGCTCTGAGCCATCTGTCGGCTGATCGAACCAGGCCTGGGTGTCGAGTATTCGATGCCAGTTGCGGCCCTCCGGTAGCGTGAAGGTCACCGGCGAGGTCTCCATGTTGATGAGAATCGCGAGCTCTCCCGTCTCGGCGTCTGCATAGTGGTGCAGCATCATGTGGCGCTGGCTGCCCCACTGCGAGGCTGAGAGCTCCGCATTCGTTGCATCCTTGAATGCCGGCGGCGTCGCATCGTGGCGGCTCGGGTTGAGGCGCTCCTTTTGGCGTGCCCGGAAGCGAATCAGGTCCTGCACGAAGCTGTACATCCGGTATCGATGGGTCGCCGTGACGTTCTGCCACTCCCCCCACCGCATCCAGTTCCACTCGTTATCGGCCCATGTTGAGTAGGCGTTGTTGTTACCAAACTGCGTCCGCATCCACTCATCACCTCCGAGAATCAGCGGCGTTCCTCGGCTAATGAACATGGCGGTGAAGAAGTTCCGCATCTGCGCCCGCTTGCTGGGCTCGCTGCCCCAGTTGTGGCTGCGGTTGTGCTCTTCTCCCGACTCGGTGTCGCACCATACGCTGAGCGGGTCGTCACAACACTTGGGGTTGAGCAGGCCGCACTCGTTCTGCTTGTCATCGTAGGACACCAGGTCGTAGAGGGTGAACCCGTCGTGGACCGTGATGAAGTTGATGCTGTGGTACGGGTGGCGCCCTTCGTCTCCATACACGCTCTCGGAGCCCAGAAGGACGGATCCGCCGTCGACGCCCTCGGTGCTGTTCAGGACAAAGGCGGGGCTCTCCAGCGCTGCACCGCCGTGACACTCCATGCCGTAGTCCGACCAGTTGCAGTGGTTGATGAAGGCTCGCCACCAGTCACGGAAGTGCGCATTCCACTCCGCCCATCCGAACGAGGAGTCATTGGTGCTCATTGGGAACCCACCGATCCCGGGCCCGGTGCCGCTTGCTGTCCACGGCTCAGAGATCAGGCGCACGTTGTGCTTCTGGAGCACCGGATCATCCGCGATCTGCTGCACGATGGTGGCGCTGACGGATGTGGGTGCGTTGTAGTCCAGGTCTTTCTCGCCAAGGATGCCCGCGAGGTCGAACCGAAATCCATCGACGTGGAGCTCCTCCACCAAGTAGTGCAGCGAGTCCATGATGAGGCGCTGGCCAGGCCGATGGTTGGGGCGGAGCTGGTTGCCGACCCCCGTGTTGTTCCAGTAGGTCTGACCGTCGTCACTGAGTGCGTACCATGCGGCATTGTCGAGGCCGCGGAAGCTGTAAAGTCCGGCCACCTCCTTCGGATCAAAATTGACGGCCGTGGCGTCCTCGAAGGTCTCGAAGAAGAGGCGCTCGCGCCACAGTCCTCCCTCCCCGGTGTGGTTGTAGACCACGTCCACAATGACTTCGATGCCGTGCTGATGGAGCTGATCGACCATCCACTTGAACTCATCGATGACACCATCGACGCGTCCGGTGGCCTGAGCGTGGGCAGAGAAGGAGTGCTCCGGCGCGAAGAAGTTGAGGTTGTTGTAGCCCCAGTAGCCGCCATCCAGCGGCTTTTCGTGAATGGGCATGAGCTCGACGGCGTTGATGCCGAGGTCCGCCAGGTAGGGCGCCATCTCGCCGATGCCTCGGTAGGTCCCAGGGTGGTCCACTCCCGACGCGGGGTTTTGGGTGAATCCCTTGGGGTGTACTTCATACATGACCAAGTCGGTCCAGTCGTGTCCGCTCAGGGTGTTTGCGGAGCGCTCTGCGCGCCAATCGGCCTCCGCGTCAGACCATGCGTACTCAGAGGCGATGACCACGCTCTTCGAGGCCGCAGCCCACGTGCTCTGCGCCCGCTGGGGTCCCGATGCCGTGGAGCCCTTGGACCAGTCGTGGTCTCGATGAAGGGCCTTGGACCAAGGGTCCGTCAGGAGCTTGTTGGGGTTGAAGCGGTTTCCATCGAGGTCCACGTCGCTTCGGAAGCCTGTCGTCGAGCCGACCACCCAGTCTTCGTCGTAGGGCCAGTTCGGGCCCCAAGCGATGAAGCCGTAGTGCTGACCGATTCCGACCCCATCGACAAAGATGTTCCAGACATCGCCTTGGCGCACCATTGGGATTCTCTGAATCGGCAGGTCCGACTCGGGGTCATCGAAGAGAAGCAGCTCAACCCGCTCAGCATTCTCGGAGTAGACGGCCACATTCAGTCCACCATCGATGAGCGTTGGACCCATGTGGTCGAGGTCAGCGATGGCCTCGGTGGACAGGCTCGGGGCCACATCCGCCACGTCGTAGACCCGATCGTAGTCTTCCGCGGCGCACGCAGACAGGGTCGTCATCAAGGCTGATATTGCACATCGCATCATGGCTCTCCTATCCACACCTGGGCTGAGAACGGCGGGATCGAGAAGAGGAGCCTGTCCCCTTCCGTCTGAATGGTCTCATCGGTGAGGGCGTCCCTCCAGCGCGCTCGGGTCAGGCCAGCGAATGCGACGCCGTTGTCGAGCCACTGCTCCGTGTCGGTGCGATTGATCACAACGATCGCTTCGTCCTCCCCCTCGAGGTGGGCTGTGGCGTACAGTCCATCGCCGCCGTTCCACCACTCCACACGGTCGCCCCTTCGGAGGGCGGGGTGGGTCGCGCGGGCACGCGAGAGTCGCGAGACCGCTTCAAGCACCAGGGCGGGGCCCTCGGCAAGGCCAGCCAACACCTGGGTGACCGACTGTGTGATGTCCACACCATGCCATGAGAGCGGCTGGCGGTTGTCGGGGTCGCCGTAGCCGGGAAGGCCGAATTCATCTCCGTAGTAGATCATCGGCATTCCAGGCTGCGTGAAGAGAACCGTCCAGGCGAGGACTAAGCGCTGGTAGGGCTCGAGCCCCGTCGGGGCTGAGGCCTCTCGGATGCCGTCGTCGCCGCAGACTCCGTCCCAGTCCTCTGCGGCATCGGACACGAACCGGCTCACGTCGAGATTACCCAAGAAGGTCGACATGCGGCCGTCGGGGTAGGTCTCGGCAGTCGATGCGGCCTGCCAGATCGAGTCGGACACGGACCGGGAGTCGTGGGCAAAGGTTGCCCTCAAGGACCAATACAGCGGAAAGTCGAACTGACCGTGGAGGAGGTGCGGCCCAATGTACCGGTTGATGGCCACCTCGCCGTCAAAGGTCTCGCCAATCAAGTTGAAGTCAAAGTTGCTGCCAGGGTGCTCCAGGGCGGCCGCCAGCTGACTCCGCAGGTTGAAGACGGTCGCGTGAGACATGTGCTTTACCGCATCCACACGAAGCCCATCGAGCTTGCGGTCGCGTGCCCAGTCGATCGCGGTCTGGACGACGGCGTCCATGACCTCTGGTTGGCTGTGGTCCCAGTCAGGGAGGTAGCTCGTAAACCAGCAATCCTCCGGAATGCTGTCCCAGTTCGAGCCGCCTGACGGCGCCGATCCGTTGCACTCCGCGAGAGGATGAAACAGCCCTCGCTCCTCGGCCTGGGGGTGGTCGCTGTGAACATGGTTACCGACCCAGTCCATGATCACGCGCATGCCTCGAGCATGGGCCCCTGAGATGAGTTCGTCGAGCTCCTCGATGGACCCCAGGCGTGGATCGACGCCGTCGGAGGCGACGGGCCAGAAGCCGTGAAAGCCCGAGTAGGTCGCGCCGCATGAGCCCGGCCATGCGCCCTCGGGCGCGGGCTGAGGGTTGGACAGCCAGAGCGTGTTCACGCCCAGCTCGGCCAGATAGGGCAGGGCTGCGTGGAGGCCCACGAAGTCGCCGCCGGCCCAGTCAGAGATGGTGTGGGAGGTGCCGGATGTGGCGTCGTTGGAGGGGTCGCCATTGGCCACGCGGTCGATCATGGCGTGGTAGATCACGGCATCGTCCCACGTCCAGTCATCGGTCCAGAAGGGGACGGCGACGGGATCGGAGAGGGCGCCTTTGTCGTCCTCCGCCATCAGCGTGAGGTGGTGGCGCCCCTCAGTAAGTCCGGTGTGTTCCACGTGGAACACGCCTTGGTTGAGGGTCACCTCAAGGGGGCTCTCATTCAGAAGCGCAACCACGCTGGCCGACCGCGGCGAGGCCGTTCCCGAGACCGACATGACGCCGTCCTTGACCTCGACCGACTCCACGATGAGCGACGGCCGTGAGCAGTCCTCGACGCGCAGCATGCTCGAGCAGCCCTCGTCGGCCACTTGGCAGTCCTGGGACCAATTGTCGACCCAAGTAGTGGCCTCCGAACAGATCGCGAGGGTCGCCTCGGCGTCACAGAAAGCCACCTCGGAGCCTCCCTCCGTCCACGCTGAGAATTCGATGAAGCGGTAGGCATAGGTGCCGGGCTCGAGCGCTGCGGTGACCTGCCACAGGCCGTCCATACCTTGCTCCAAGCGGTGTTCTTCGGCACGCCATCCGGGCATGTCGACGTCCAGCCAGACCTCATCGGGTGTGGCGCTCGATCGGTGCTCGAGCGTCACGGGGCAGGTCGACACCGACGCTTGATCGACCGACTCGGAGGGCTTTGGGTCGGCTGAGCTGCAACCAACCCCTAAGGCGAGGCTTACCAGTCTCACAGGTCTTGCTCGACCACCACCTTGCCCACGAGGGAGCGGCCCTCCAATAGTTCGTGTGCTTCAGCGAGCTTGGACATGGGTATCACCTGGTCTACTACCGGGTAGATATCACCTCTGACCACTGTAGCCCAGGCTTCTCTCATCTCGTCCATTCCACCCATGGTG
>CAZKOI010000006.1:0-578 GCA_964554315.1 uncultured Enterobacterales bacterium
ACGACGACGAGGGCGACGACGACGACGAGGGCGACGACGACGAGGGCGACGACGACGACGAGGGCGACGACGACGAGGGCGACGACGAGCCCGAGGACGACGACGAGCTCGAGGACGACGACGAGCTCGAGTAAGACCCCCCGACGCTCGCCTCCGTCCAAGCCTGGGCGGGGGTCTGCTTTTCGTTGCACTGATGCCGTTTACGAGGCAATATTGGCTTCACACACGGAGCCTGACCATGCGCGTACTTACCTTTCTTGTACCCCTCGCACTCCTCTCGCTGACCGGATGCATCGAGAAGGACCTCGACGCCACCGAGGGTGAGAGCGATGAGGCCGCATCCGACGATAAAGATGACTGGGACAAGGACGACTGGGACAAGGACGACGACTACGACTGCGACACGGTTGAAGAATGGCTGGTCGGCTTGGAGGAGGACTGCGACGACGGCGATGACGAGGCCTGTGATGCGCTAGACGAGAAGCGGTCGTGGTTTGAGGAGGCGCTGGAGGACTGCGACGACAGCGACGACGACGACGACGGCGACGACGCCTGCGACGAGCTCGAGGAACTCTGGG
>CAZKOI010000006.1:678-4008 GCA_964554315.1 uncultured Enterobacterales bacterium
AAGCCTGCGACGACGGCGACGACGATGCATGCGACGAGCTCGAGGAATGGGACGATGAAGACTTCGAGGAATGCGACGACGGTGACGACGCATGCGACGAGCTCGAGGAACTCTGGGAAGCCTGCGACGACGGCGACGACGATGCATGCGACGAGCTCGAGGAATGGGACGACGAAGACTTCGAGGCGTGCGACGACGAGGGCGACGACGAGCCCGAGGACGGGCCTACAACCTGATTCGTCGCCTCACAGCGATGCCCACTGCGTCAATCACAATGACCGTGAGCACCGCAAGGCCCACGTAGAGCATCATGAGGTCCATCCTCATTCGGACCCGTGCGTCCGCGATAAACCAGCCCAGGGATACGAAGCCCAGCATGCCGAGGACCGTCGCTTCACGAATGGCCGTCTCCATGCGCACGAAGAAATACAGCAGCGATCGACCCAGCGCCTGTGGGGCGAGCACAAGGGCCGCGACCGTCCATCGCGATGCACCCACACCCCAGACCGCGCCAGCCACGTTCGGTGGTAGATCGTCCACCAACTCTGAGCCCAGCCGGCCCAAGATTCCTCCGTTGTGCAAGGCGATGGCGAGCACGGCGGGCCACGCGCCGAGCCCGATGAGTAGCAGCAGGATGTAGGCCCAGATGTAGGTCGGAATGGCTCGGAGACAGACCAGGAGCGTACGCGTGAACAACCCGAGCGCGAACCACGTGACCTGGACATGCCGAGCAGCCTGTCGCCCCCGTACCCATGGATCCGGCTGCATGAGCCGACGGGACGCCAAGAGAGACGATGAGATCCCGATCACTGCCGCGATGACCATCGCGACCACGGCCATGGCGACAGTCGGCAGGACCGCTTCCCCGATCGAGACGCCAGCCAGCCAGGCGATCGAGGACTGCCCCGAAGGCGGACCCAGCTCCCCTAGGAAGCGCTGTAGATTCCCCCAGCGCCGCGCGGTGGTCAGGCCCGCGAGGCTGACGTCAGAGAACAGGAGCACCCCCAAGCCGCCGCCGAGCCCGAGGACCATCGACGCCTGCACGAAGGGTCGCGTGGGCCGCGCTGCGTGCAGCGTCGCGATCGCGGGGGTCCTGCCGCTCACGCCACCTCCAGCCGCCGACGGATGGCGCCGCTCCACCACTCTGCGAGCCCCATGAGCAGGATCAAGGCGTAGAGCATGGTCCACACCTCGGCATAGCGAAGATTCTCAGCGGCCTGGTGAATGTGGTAGCCAAGCGTCGGAAATCCGAAGAAGCCAAGAACAGCACTCGAGCGAAGCGCACACTCCAGCCGGTAGAACGCAAAGGCGATTACCGAGGGCAGCGCCACCGGCACCGCCCCGATGACGACAGCCTGAAAGGGATCGGCGCCCAGGTCCATGAGTGCCGCTGAGGGGCCCTCGTCCGCCTCATCCAAGAGCTCAGCGAAGACCTTCGCCATCGTGCCCGCGCTCGGAATAGCCAGCGCCAAGATGGCCGTCCCCGGGGTGAGTCCGAGCGCCGCGAGGAGCACCACCGCCCAGACCAGCTCATGGACCGATCGCATGCCGGCGGCGACGGTGCGAACCGCGAGGAAGCCGGGCCCAGTCCAGACCCGCTCTGCGCATAAAAACGCCAGCGGGATGGCCATGCAGAGTGCGACCACCATCGCAGCGATGGCGAACTTCACCGTTGCCCAGGCGCCGGCCGCAGCCAGCGACAGGAGCTCTTCGCCAGTGTCTGTCTGCAGCGCGGGACTCAAGGCGGCCCCGAAGAACTCCCCCGCCACCCGCCATGCGGGGCCCGCGCTGGATGCCTGCGTACCCAAGAAGAGTGCTCCGGCAACGCCACACAGCGCAATGCCCAGGAGCACGCGGACGCGAGGATCTCTCACACCCGCTCCAGCGCATAAAGCGCGGCAAAGGCATCATCGTTCAGCGCATCGGGTGCTGCGTCGAAGACCACCCGCCCCCCCTTGAGTCCGATCACCCGGTCGAAGTGCTGCCGAGCCAGATCTTCGCGGTGCAGGCTCACCACAAGCGCGAGCCCATCCTCCTTGGCCAGCCGTACCAACAGCTGGATCAGCGCCGCGGCCCGGGCAGGATCAACGCTCGCCACCGGCTCATCCGCCAGCATGACCCTGGGTCGCTGGTACAGCGCGCGCGCGATCGCGACCCGCTGACGCTGACCACCCGAGAGGGTTGATGTCCACGCGAAGAGCTTCTCGCCGATCCCCACTCGCTCCAGGAGCGCATGCGCGGCCTGCTCCTCCGCCTTGCTGGGGAGCCAGACAGACCGGAGTGCGGACCCGAAGCTCTGGCGACCCACCGCGCCCGTGAGGACATTCTGCAAGACGCGATAGGTCGAAACCAGCTGATGATCCTGGTAGATGAAGCCCACCTCCGCCTGTGCCCCGCGACGGGCAGCCGGCGAGAGGCCATCCAGGCGCTTCCCCAAGCGAGACACGGTCCCTTCCTCCGCGACCAGCATGCCCCCCATAAGACGCAGTAAGCTCGTCTTGCCCGAGCCACTCGGACCCACCAGCGCCACGGTCTCTCCAGCCTCTACGGTCACACCGACCTCGGAGAGGACCTGAGTGGATCCGAGGCGCAGGCTCACATCCTGCACCTCGATGGCAGCGGCCTTGGTCACTGGGCGCCCAGCATTCCCAGCGACTGAGCGACCTCCACGATGCTGTCGAAGTCTGAATTCTTGGCCGCAATGATGCCCGAGCGCGGGAAGGCGCCCAACAACTCCGGGTCCTTGATGGCGATCAGTGTTGCGGCGAGCTGGTCGGTGAAGCCGTCGCCGAACTTGACCTCGAGGTCAGGGTGTGCCGTGAAGTTGTAGTCGGCGTACGGCGGTGTCTCCCAGATGATGGGGGCTTGCTCAGCATCAATGCGACCATCAGCGACCATCTTGTCGTAGGTCTTGTATGAGAGCACGCCCGCATCGACAGCACCACTGGCGACCAGCTGCGCGGTCTTGTCGTGTGCACCCGAGAAGCCGGGGGTCTGCTCGAACCACTCCATGGGTCCTTGTCCGGTGTTCTCACGGATGAAGTGCTCGGGCATCAGACGACCCGAGGTGGACGCCTGGGAACCAAAGGTGAAGCGCAGGCTCTTGATGCCCTCGGGGAAGGCATCCGCCTTGGTCAGCCCGGTCCCCTTGTTCGCGATGAAGTAAGACTTGTAGTTGGGATCCTCGACGCCCTGGGCGATGGCGCGCGCACCCGCGACGGCCTTCCGTGCCTGGACACCGGTGAGTCCACCGAACCACGCAAGCTGGACGTCGCCGCTCTTGAACATCTCGACACTCGCGGTGTAGTCCGTGGACGGGACGTAGCGAAC
>CAZKOI010000006.1:4108-22287 GCA_964554315.1 uncultured Enterobacterales bacterium
CTCGATTCGGCCCGGTCAGGGCCTCGGTTCACCGCAGCCCAGTCCCGTCCGCATACATGGCCTGGTCACGCCAGGCCGAGAGAGGGGTTCAAAGGAAGGGCGAGCTCATGCTCTCATTAGAACACGCTGGCGGAATCGTGCCCGTCAAAAGTGGGTCAGCGCGCGCTTCAGTAAGAGAAGAAGTAGTCCATGACGGCGCTGCTGAAGAACGGCGGGATCTGGTGCCCCGTGTCGGCTCCGTACAGGCAGTAGCGCGTGTCGGTGCGGCACCCATCGAAGACCACACACTCATCATCGTCGTCGCCCAGTCCCAGGTCCTCGTGAGCCTCCCAGCCATCGCAGTCGCGGTCGCCGAGCCAGAAGTTGACCTGCTGATCGCCGTAGTCCCCCGGGTACGACTCGTACGGCGCGAAGTGGTCATCCGCGATGCCGTAGAAGGTCCAGATGTCCGCATCGCCGATGCACTCCACGGCACTCGAGCCGGTCTCGAACCAGTAGGGCCGGTTGGCGGCCGCCGGCACCGATGCCCGCACCCGATCGCCCATGAAGCAGCCCATGACAGCGGCCATGTCACCGCCCCAGCTGTGACCGGTGACAAAGACGCGATCGGTGTCGATGCAGTAGCTGGCTTCGACCTCGTCCAGCAGCGAATCCATGAAGCTCAGATCGCTGGTTCCGTCCGCGGGGTGGGCGTGTGGACCCAGGACCCATCCACCCAGGCTCCCCCAGCCCGGGAAGTCCCGCCAGAGCGGGTCGGGATAGACAAAGATGAAGTCGTCGGCATCCGCCTGACGCTCGAGGCCGAGGTACCTGACCATCGGCTGGCCCAGCGAGTTGGTACCGGACAATCCAACGACGAGGCCGTAGGCACGGTCCGGATCATAGGACGGCGGTCGGCTCAGCCAGTAGCCGCGCCAGCCGTCGCCGTCAGCGCCCGCATCGAGCTCGAGCTGCACACCGCCCGCGCCGTGGGGGGCGTCCAGCCCGCAGCCCGCCGACCGTGCGCTGTCCTCCGCGGGCTGACCGGTGTCGGTGTCCGGGTCGTCCGGACTCGGGTCATCGACCCCTGGGCCGCCGTCTCGGGGATCGTCCGCCATCCCGCCCGAACCCACACCCGTGTCGTCATTGGACTTGTCTCCGTTCGCGCATCCCGTGAGGAGCACCAGCGTCATCGTCATCGTTCTCATGCTCCCCACCTTAGGGTGCGAGCGGTCATGACCGCAAGCGAGGGTGTTGGTTTCGCTGTGCACGCCCGAGCACACTCTCGCCCATTCGGAGCGGCGGATTATGATTCGGGACATGAGACTCTCTCGGAACCAGCCGTGTCCGTGCCACAGCGGGCGCAAGGCCAAGTCGTGCTGCGGGCCCTGGCTCCAGGGAGGCGCTGCTCAGTCTCCTGTCGGGCTGATGCGGTCTCGCTACGCCGCCTACGCCCTCGGCATGACCCGCTACATCATGGACACGACCGACCCCGACGGACCCCTCCACGAGGCCGACCGAGACCGCTGGGCCGCCAGCATAGACGCCTTCTGCGCCGCGACCCAGTTCGATGGGCTCACGATCCATGCCCACTCGGAGGAGTCGACCGAGGGCGCCGTCGACTTCAGTGCTCAGCTCTCGGTCGGCGAAGAGGATCGCTCCTTCCGAGAGCACAGCCGCTTCACGAAGCGCGGAGGGCGCTGGCTGTACTGGGGTCCCAGGCCGGAGCAGAGCGGGTAGACTGAGCACCTCGGGGGTACCATGAATCGTCTAATCCTCACCGCCATGCTCGCTGCAGGGTGCACGTCCACGTCAGACCCCGAGCCCTCAGGCGCCGATGGATGCGACACCGAGCGGGCAACCGCCGACTGTCTGCAGCCCACGATGCCGCCCGAGTACTACGTCGAGCAGGCCCACAAATACTTCAACACGATGGACACCGCAGAGGACCGAGACGACGCCCCCGAGTACGCCGAGTGGGTTGTGCGCTGGGAGTGGCCGCCATGGCTGCTGCTGACCGCCTTCGGCGCAGAGCACATCGAGAACACAGACCTGCTGCTCCGCGCCTATCCCTCGACGATCCCTGAGCGGGAGTGTCTGTTCTTCGACTCCCAGCCCTTCGCCCGGTGCCGGGTCGTCTTCTACTACGACGATCCGGAGCACGAGGGCCGTGGATGCCCCATCTACGAGGAGTTTGCGTTCAACGATGCAGGCGAGATGACCGTGATCGAGGCGTGGTCCGACGTCGACGGCCTGCTGCCGCTTGAAGACGGTGACCGATGGGCAGAGGCCGAGGACTTCGAGCGCATCTCCACCCGCATCCCTGGACTCGGCACGCCCTCCGGACAGCTCGACATCAACGGCGCAGTCTTCGCCGAGGCCGCACAGCACGATCCTCTGCTCGCCGATCTGAAGGACCGAGCCAACAATTGGACAGAGACTTGGATGGAAGCCTATGAGGCCGCCGGTGACACGCTGTGGTCGGACGGCTGCGGCTGGTGATCACCCGCGGAGCATGTTGAGCGTGCGTCGAAGCGGCTCAGCCGCACCCCAGAGCAGCTGATCCCCCACCGTGAAGGCGGTGACGAACTCGGGCCCCAGCTTCATCTTGCGGACCCGTCCGACCGGCACCTCGAGGCTACCCGCGACCGCCGCAGGGGTCAGTCCCGCGAGGGTGTGCTCCTGGGTGTTGGGAACCACACGGGTGAAGGGGTGTGCCTCATCGATCATGGCTGTGATCTCGTCGAGCGGCAGGTCCGCATTGAGCTTGATCGTGACCGCTTGGGCGTGACAGCGCATGGCGCCGATGCGAACACAGATTCCATCGATCGGAACCGGCGACGCTGCACGCCCGAGGATCTTGTTGGCCTCGACCATGGCCTTCCACTCCTCCCGGGTCTGCCCGCCCTCAACCAGCCGGTCAATCCAGGGGATTGCACTGGCCGCAAGAGGAGCACCAAACTCCGCCACTGGGAAGGCCTCGCTTGCCAGGCAGGCCGACACCGCGCGGTCCAGGTCGAGTATGGTCCCCGACAGGTTTGCGGCCGCCTGGCCCACCTGGCCCATCTGCTGCACCAGCTCGCGTAAGTTGGCCGCACCCGCACCTGATGCGGCCTGATAAGACATGGTCGAGACCCACTCCACGTGGCCCGACTGCAGGAGGCCCGCGAGTCCCATGAGCAAGAGGCTCACCGTGCAGTTTGCGCCCACAAAGGTCTTGCAGCCTGAAGTCAGGGCGCGCGCGACGGCAGGACCATTGACGGGGTCCAGCACCAAGGTCGCCTCGTCCGACATCCTCAGCGTGCTCGCAGCGTCAATCCAATACCCTCCCCAGCCACGCTCTCGAAGCCGAGCAAACACCGCCTGGGTGTAGTCGCCGCCCTGGCAGCTCACCACGACCTCGCAAGCCTTCAGTGCGTCAAGATCGTAGGCATCGCCGAGCACCGTTCCGAGGGGTCCCTCACCTCCCGGACTCGAGGTCGAGAAGAAGACAGGATCAAGGCCTTCGAAGTCATCTTCCGCATGCATACGCTGCAGGAGCACCGATCCGACCATGCCACGCCAACCAACAAAACCCGCTCTCATGTCGATGCTCCCCGGACGAACCCTCGTATCGTCCTGAAGCGCCTGTCACACCCCCACGCTGCACACCAAACCCACCCGGTGCCGCGTGAAGGACGGGTCCGTCCGGAATAAACAGCCCCCGTGACGCTCGCTTGGACACAAATACTGGTGATGATCGGACTGCAGGGCATCGCCCAGGCAGAGCCCGTTCGAGTCACGGCAGCCTCGAGCCTTGGCCCGCCCCTCACGGCGCTCATTGGTGACGCCGACGTGCAGTTAACCCTCGGCGGCTCCGGCCAGCTGGCCCGGCAGCTCCAACACGGAGCACGAGCCGACATCGTCGCTCTGGCCCACCCCTCGTGGATGGACGCGCTCCGAGCCGACGGTCTCCTGCATGAGGAGAGCATCACCTCACTCGTCAGCAACCGCTTGGTGGTGGTGGCTCGCGATGACCTGAACCTCCGCAGCCTCACGGCCTTGGCGACGCTTCCGCGCGTCGGTGTGGGCGCGGAGAGCGTGCCTCTTGGACGGTATACGGCCACGGCCTTCGAGTCGGTCGGGCTCCGCGAAGCCCTCGAGCCACGGATGGTCCTCAGCCACTCGGCACAGGCCACGGTCGCCCAGGCCGCGGCCGGCGCAGTCGATGCCGCGGTCATCTACCAGAGCGATGCCCAGAGTGTGCCTGCACTCACCCCGCAATTCATCATCGATCCAGGGCTCCACGAGCCGATTGCTTATCCGCTTGCCCTGACCCGATCCGGCGAGGAAAACCCAGAGGCCCGAGCCCTCTACGCCCACCTCACCAGCGGCGATGCCCGGAGCGTGTTTACCGCATACGGCTTTGAAGCCGCCCCACCGGAGGCCCGCCCGCAGGCCCCGCCCCCGCACCGAGAAGTGGCGACCATGGCGCCGCTCTGGCGGTCGATCTGGGTGGCAGCGATGGCCATCGCCCTGAGCCTCGCACCCGCGCTCCTGCTCGCTTGGCTCCTCGCTCGCCGCAGCTTCCGAGGCAAGGCGCTCTTGAATACCCTCTGCCTGTCGCCGCTGGTCCTGCCCCCGGTCGTCACGGGCTGGCTGCTGCTGATGCTCTTCGAGACCCTCCATCTTCCGTTTGCATTCACCCGCTGGGCCGCTGTGGCGGCCGCAGCAGTGGTCGGCTTTCCGCTCCTGCTGATTCTGACGCGCGCCGCCATCGAGGGGGTTGACCCCCGCTACGAGATGATGGCGCGCTCCTTGGGACTGGGTCCCTTCAACGCCTTTCGGCGGGTCACCCTCCCCATGGCGCTTCCGGGCATCGCGGCAGGCAGCGTTCTCGCCTTCTCGAGGGCCCTCGGCGAGTTTGGCGCGACGGCCATGGTTGCGGGAGACCAGCCCGGCGAGACGCGCACTCTCGCGCTCGCCATCTACGCCTTGGTTGAGCACCCCGCCGGCGAGGCCCAGGCCGGCGCCCTTGTCGCCGTATCGATCGCCGTGACCCTCGTGGCCCTCTTGGTCTATGAGCGACTCGTCTGGCGCGTTGTGGGCCGCTCAGGAGACAGCGCGTGAGCTTCAACCTCCGAGTTCAAGGCACCGTGTCCACCGCCTTCAGGCTCGATGTCGACATCACCTCAACCGCCTTGTGCCTGGGCCTGACGGGTCCTTCCGGCAGCGGTAAGTCGACCATTCTTGAGGCGGTGGCGGGCCTGAGACCGAACCTCTCCACACACACCTCGATCGACAACCGCCGGCTTGATGCTCTGGCTCCTGAGGACCGCAATGTGGGCCTGGTGATGCAGTCGCCCCACCTCTTTCCCCACCTCGACGTACGGGCGAACCTCTTGTTTGGGGCGGGCCGAGGACCGGGCCCCGTTGACCTCGACGAGGTCGTGGAGTGGCTGGAGATAGAGCCTCTCCTTGCCCGATGGCCTCGGCAGCTCTCCGGTGGAGAGCAGCAGCGTGTGGCCGTCGGTCGAGCGCTGCTCTCCGCTCCCCGTGTCTTGCTGCTCGACGAGCCGTTCTCTGCCGTGGACATCGAGCGTCGAGACCGCATGGCCCGAGCGCTCCGAGCGACGCTCACTTCGGCCAAGATCCCGGGCATCATCGTCAGCCATGATCCCACCGTGTTGAGCCTCATATGCGATGACGTGCACCGAATTCAGCGCGGTTCCAATTTTTCTTGAACCCTTTTCCGTTGGTTTGGCTCCAACAGACGAAATGAGAACACCCTATGCTCACCAACCCACCCGACGAACTGCTCGAGCGAGCGAGCAACGGCGACCCCGAGGCCCTGCAGGCGCTGCTGCGGTCTGTGCAGCCTCAGATCTACCGCTTTGGGCTCAAGATGTGCCGGCACGAGGAGGACGCCGAAGATGTGCTCCAAGACACGCTCCTGACGATCGCGCGAAGCGTCAAGGACTTCAAGGGCGCCTCGAGCCTGTCGACCTGGCTGTACGCCATCACGCGCAGCATCTGCATCAAGCGCCGACGGAAGAGCAAGTTCGAACCCGATGGGCACGCGTCCGTGGAGGAGGGCGTGGTGAGTGATCCGAAGCCCACTCCCGATGCTGAGCTCAGCCAGAAGCAGACCTGGTCGGTGGTGGCCGCGGCCATTCGTGCCCTCCCGGTCGACCAACGCGAGGTCCTGATGCTGCGCGATGTGGAGGGTCTCTCCGCCAAAGAGGTCGCGGAGGTCGTGGGTCAGACCGAGGCGGCGGTGAAGAGCCGCCTGCATCGCGCACGATCTTCGCTGAGAGTCACGCTGAGTAACCGACCTCCTGCGCCGTCCAACCCCGGCTGCCCTGACATCCACGCCATCTTCTCGGAGCACATCGAGGGAACCCTCGATCCTCAGATCTGCTCAAGAATGGAGCACCACGTCATGATCTGTCCGGACTGCGCGTCGGAGTGTGCCGGTCTTCGCGAGACGCTCTCGGTCTGCTCCAGCGCCCCCGCCGAGGTTCCGCTCGAGATTCAGCAACGCATCGAATCCTGCTTGGCCCAAGTCTTGGCCGAGCCCACCCTTCCCGCCAAGGAAACGCCATGATCTTCCGACAGCTCTTCGACCCAGAGTCGAGCACATTCACCTACCTCCTCGGAGACGAGTCCACCGGCCAAGCCATCCTGATCGACCCCGTGCTTGAGCAGGTCGACCGAGATCTTGACCTGCTCCGCGACCTCAACCTCGACCTGGTCTTCTGCCTCGACACTCACGTCCATGCCGACCATGTCACCGGCGCAGGTGTGCTGCGCGAGCGAACAGGATGCCAGACCGGCGTTCGCGCAGACGCGGGCGTCAGCTGCACCGATCAGCCGCTAAACGATGGAGACATTGTCCCGTTTGGGCGCCACGCCGTCGAGGTTCGCTCAACCCCCGGACACACCAGCGGATGCGCGACCTATGTGGTTCGTGACGGAGACCAGACGATGGCCTTCACCGGCGATACGCTCTTCATCGACGGCTGTGGCCGAACCGATTTTCAGCAGGGGAGCCCCGAGCACCTGTACCGATCCGTTCACGAGAAGATCTACACGCTGCCAGATGACACCATTGTTTACCCCGGGCACGACTACAAGGGCCGCACGCAGTCAACCGTCGGGAAGGAGAAGGCCAGCAACGCTCGCCTGAACATGAACGTCTCGGAGGAGGAGTTCGTCGCGATCATGAACGGACTCAACCTCGGACTGCCCAAGAAGATAGCCGTCGCGGTCCCCGCAAATCTCGGCTGTGGCCTTCCTCAGCAGGAGGGCCCATCCGAGGTCAAGGAGGTCTCTCCCCAGCAAGCGGGCGACCTCTGCGGCTACACCTTGGTCGACGTCCGAGAGCCCCACGAGTGGCAAGGAGAGCTGGGGTGCATCGCCCAGGCTCGAAAGGTGCCAATGGCCAGCGTGCCTGCGGCCGCAGACGCGTGGGACAAGACCGAGCGCCTCCTGATTGTGTGCCGATCCGGGCGTCGGTCTCGAAGCATCGCAGAGGCGTTGGTGAGCAAGGGCTTCACCGATGTCAGCAACCTCACGGGCGGGATGATCGCCTGGAATGCCGAAAATAAGCAAGGAGAGGCATAATGTTGGAGAGCATCATCAGCGCCATAATTGGCGGCGCAATCATCGGACTCGCGGCGAGCCTGCTGTTCTTGGCGAACGGCCGAATCGCCGGAATCAGCGGCATCCTCGGCCAGGCCATACGGACCAAGACGACCGACCGCGACTGGCGCATGACCTTCTTGGCCGGACTCCTGGTGGGCGGCATGGCGCTCCTCAACGCCATGCCCGATGTCATCGTTGCTCCCAGCTCACGAACCCTCGGATCCGTGGCCGTGGCCGGGCTCCTCGTCGGCGTAGGCACACGAATGGGCAACGGGTGCACCAGCGGACACGGGGTCTGCGGGCTCACCCGCTTCTCGGGACGCTCGCTTGCAGCAACCCTGGCCTTCATGGCGACCGGCTTTACCACCGCGACGATCATCCAGGTCGCCTTCGGGGGTGCGCTGTGACTGAGAAGCTCTTGGTCTTCGCCTCCGGCACACTCTTCGCAATCGGCCTTGGCATCTCAGGCATGACCGACGCCAACAAGGTCATCCACTTCCTGAACCCACTGGGGGGCTGGGACCCTTCTCTTGCGTTCGTCATGGTGGGCGCCATTGGGGCTCACCTCGCTACGCGATTCTTCATCATCAAGCGCGGTCAGCCGGTCTTCGCGGAGACGTTCTCACTGCCAACGGTGAAGGACATCGACAAGCGTCTGCTGCTCGGATCGGCGCTTTTCGGGGTCGGCTGGGCAATGGGCGGCTTCTGCCCAGGGCCGGGCTTGGTCTCTTCCGTCAGCGGCGGACTACAAGCCCTTACCTTCGTGGGCGCGATGGTCCTCGGCATGGTCGCCTACCACCTCACCCTCAAGGAGGCCTAGTGGCGATCGTCCTCGCTCTCGCCGTCGTCATTGGACTGAGCCTTGGCCTCATGGGCGGGGGAGGCTCCATCCTCGCCGTGCCGGTGCTGAAGTACGCCGCCGGACTCGAGGCCAAGGCCGCGATCGCCACATCGCTGCTGGTGGTCGGCACGACCGCGGCGGTGGGCGGCTGGCGGCACGCGCGACAAGGCAACGTGGCCTGGAAGACCGGAGCGATCTTCGCCGTCACCGCCATGGCAGGTGCTTATGGCGGAGGTCGTGCAGCCGACTTTTTCGCGGGCGAAACGCTCCTCATGCTCTTCGCACTCATGATGTTGGTGACCTCCGTGATGATGCTCAAGGGGCGGGGGGACCTCACGCCTCGCGAGACGGACATCCCGATTCTCTTGGTGGTCGTCGAGGGACTCGCGGTTGGTGGCCTCACAGGGCTGGTGGGTGCGGGTGGAGGTTTCATGGTGGTGCCGGCCCTCGTCTTGCTCGGTGGCATGGAGATGCACAAAGCTGTGGGCACCTCCCTCGTGGTCATTGCACTCAAGTCTTTCGCCGCATTCGCGGGCTACGTGGCCCACGTCCACATCGACTACGAGCTCGCTGGCGGCGTGACCGCGGCAGCGGTGGCAGGGACCCTCGTCGGCGCGCACTTCGCAGCGCAGGTCCCCGCACAAACCCTCCGGAAAGGCTTCGCTTGGTTCGTGCTCTTGATGGCCGGATTTGTGCTCTACCGAGAGTCGGGCTTCGCCATGGCCGCGGGGTTGACGATTCCTGCGGGCGCTTGGATGGGGTGGATGTCCCGGGCAGGTTAAGCGCGACTTCATGAGAGCCATCCAAGCAGCCAAGCGGACCGACGGTGTACGCTACGCCATTCGCGACGTCGTGATGAAGGCGCGTGAGCACGCCGCGGGCGGCATGGACATGCTGTACCTCAACATCGGCGACCCGATTCAATTCGACTTTCAGACGCCACCGCACATTCTCTCGGCGATCACGGACGCGATGCAGGCCGGCCACAACGGCTATGGGCCGTCCGAGGGCACCGAAGAGGCAGTCGATGCCGTCACCCGAGAGGCCGCAGCGAAGGGTATCCACAACCCCCACCATGTGTTCTTGACGACGGGCGCCAGCGAAGCCATCGAGCTGGCCATGACCGCGCTCCTCGATCCGGGCGACGCGCTTCTGGTGCCGAGCCCCGGCTACCCGCTGTACACAGCACTCCTCTCGAAGCTATCGGCTCAGGGCGTCGCCTACGCGCTCGATGAGGAGAACGGCTGGCAGCCCGATGTTGCCGACATCGAGCGAAAGATCACGCCGCGAACGAAGGGTCTGGTGGTCATCAACCCCAACAACCCGACAGGCTCAATCGCCAACACCGAGACCCTCGACGCCCTGGTGGAGGTGGCTAAGCGTCACAACCTTCTCCTCCTGTCTGACGAAATCTACGACAAGCTCACGCTTGACGACGAGCCATTGATCAGCCTCGCATCGCGGGCCGGTGATCATCCCTGCGTTACCTTCGGCGGCATCGCCAAGTGCTACCTGGGTCCCGGACTTCGGGTCGGCTGGGGCATCGTGAGCGGTGAGTCCAGCCTGGTCGATGACTACGCGGACGCCATTGGTCGGCTCGAGCGAGCGCGCCTCTGCGCCAGCCATCCTGCTCAGGCCGCCGTCGCAGCAGCCCTCGACGGACCTCAAGACCATATTGCTGAGATGCTGGGTCGCCTCACCCTTCGAAGAAATCGCCTCATGGCGGGAATCGATAGCATCGATGGCATCAGCTGCGTGCCCCCTAAGGGCGCCTTCTACGCCTTCCCTCGTCTGCACAATGTCGAAGATGACAACGAATTCGTAATGGCGCTGATGGCCGCCACCGGCATCGTCTGTGTCCCTGGCTCAGGCTTTGGTCAGAAGGCCGGCCAGGCGCACCTTCGGTTCGTGATTCTGCCGCCTGAGCATGTGATCGATCGGGCCATGGAGCGCCTCGCCACGTTCATGCGCCGACGCTGACGATAAGGGTGCCCTCTCGTTGGAATGCACCCCCCTCTACAAGTGCTTACCTTGCTCCCAATAACTGCAGGAGTCTTCATGACCACCGACATCAAGTGGTACTACCATCGCAAGAGTTGAACCAGCTGTACCCGTGCCCAGGAGTTCCTGGGACCCAAGGACATCAAGCAGCCCGAGTTCGTCATCGCCAACAAGGTGAAGATCTTCCGCGAAGAGGCCCTCGATTTGGCCCGCTCAGCCGAGGCGGTCTGGGTCACTAAGGGCAAGAAGCTCATCAAGTTTGACCCCGCCAGCGAGGCCGACGACGACACGATCGCAGGCCTCATCCTGGGCCGCTCGGGCACCCTCCGAGCGCCGGCCTTTCGTGCGGGACGTGTGTTCATGGTTGGCTACGCCGAGGAAGCCTACGACGCCCTCTTCAGCGGGTAGTGTCGCAAGAGTCTGAGCGTACGGTGTCGGGCGGGCACTCCCAGTGGTCGCCATAGACGCAGAAGGGCAGCTCGGACGTCGCGCTGGTGTCATCGCAGCTGCTGATGCAGTCGTAGAGGGCCGCCTCTCCGCCGCAGGTGCAGACCGCTTCGTCTTCCGTCGCACAGGTCCACTCTCCATCATCACAGGCTGCCTCGGACAACGGCTCCTCATCGGGACGAGCACAACACCCGGGGCCAGTGCCGCCGAAATCACCCGGACAGCTTGCGTCGGTGCACTCCTCCCATGCCGAGATGTCGGGGCAGACCTCCCATCCGCTGGGAATGCAGGTCGACGTGAACATGTGACAGTCTGCGTCTGACCCTCCCGGCGCCCTGGCAAACGTCAACGCATCTCCGCAGCCCAGATCTGCATCCATGCAGCCCTCAGCCCGCGACGATGAGCCATAGTCGATGCAAGCGTCGCCCGAGAGATCAAGCGGGACGCCCGTGATGGTCACGCATGACGGGTCTTCTACGCAGGCGTCCGGGCTGAGCGATGCGCAAGACCCCGACGTGCCCGTATCATCCGCGTCAGCGTCAGCGTCAGCGTCGGCGTCAGCGTCAGCGTCAGCGTCAGCATCGGCATCGGTGTCCGCATCCGCGTCCGCGTCAGCATCCGCGTCAGCGTCAGCGTCAGCGTCCGCATCGGCATCGGTGTCCGCATCCGCGTCCGCGTCCGCGTCGGCGTCGGCATCCGCATCCGCGTCCGCGTCGGCGTCGGCATCCGCATCCGCATCCGCATCCGCATCCGCGTCAGCGTCGGCGTCGGCATCCGCATCCGCATCGGCATCGGCATCGGTGTCCGCATCCGCGTCGGCGTCAGGGTCCGACTCAATCTGGTCTGGAACGCAGACGCCCTCGACCATGGAGCTGTTTTCTTTGCACTCCGCCTCATCCCCACCACAAGCCTGCACCATCAGCAAGCAACTCCAAAATAGCGTGCGCATGAATCTCCTCCTGCTGCCATTGTGGGCTGAGCCTAGACTGTAGTCAAAGGCACGGTGTATTTTTTCCGAATCGCCTCTTGCGGGACATGCACATCTCCAGAAATCTGTGTATAGGAGCGCCACATCAGGAGGTCGTCATGAAAAGTCCCATGGAAACCCTCAGCGCGATTCGGTCATACGCTGGAAGACACCAGACGGTCGGCATCGACGACACGGCGCTCGCGGTTTTTCTCGACACTGACCCTTCTCTGGTTCGGGCGATTGAAGATGCCGGGCGCGTTCACGAGCGCCTCAAGGCCGAGTTCGGAAGCCTCCTCGCTTCCGACGAGGCTGACGTCATCGCGGACCTGCAGACTGACTTCATCAACTTCTACCCCGAGAATACCGTCAACCCCTACGTCGCGCTCGCCGCCGCTGGGCCCTGGATCGTCACTTCTCATGGCGCCGTCATTCACGACAATGGAGGCTACGGGATGCTGGGGGCCGGGCACTCACCGGCCTCCGTGATGGATGCCATGGGCGAGACGCACGTCATGGCCAACATCATGACGGCCAACTTCAGCCAGAAGCGCTTCGCTCGCTTGCTCAAGGCAGAGGTGGGCCAGACCCGCGGATCATGCCCCTTTAGCAAGTTCATCTGCATGAACTCGGGCTCCGAGTCTGTCACGGTGGCCTTTCGTATCTCGGATGTGAACGCCAAGAAGAAGACAGCCGAGGGCGGGCAGCATGCAGGGAAGACCATCAAGATGCTCTCTCTCGAGGGAAGCTTTCATGGCCGTACCGATCGACCGGCCCAGGCCTCGGACTCCTGCTTGGGCAAGTACAAGTCGGTGCTCGCCTCCCACGCCGCGACCAACAACCTGATCACCGTCAAGCCCAACGATGTCGATGGCCTGAGGGCCGCTTTTGCACAAGCGGAAGCCGAGGGTGTGTTCATCGAGATGATGCTCGTCGAGCCCGTGATGGGCGAGGGCGATCCAGGACAGAGCATGACCCGAGCGTTCTACGACGCGGCGCGCGCGCTCACCTTGGCCCACGGCAGCCTCCTTCTCGTTGACTCCATCCAAGCCGGCATCCGCGGCACCGGCTACCTGTCCGTCGTCGACTACCCTGGCTTCGAGACGGCCGAAGGTCCAGATATGGAGACCTACTCCAAGGCCCTGAACGCCGGACAGTACCCGCTCAGCGTGTTGGCGTGCAACGACCGCGCCGCTGACCTGTACGTCCGAGGGATCTACGGGAACACCATGACGACCAACCCTCGAGCGCTTGAGGTTGGTTGCACGGTCTTGGCGAACCTCACCGAGGCCACCCGGGTCAACATTCGAGCTCGCGGCGATGAGTTTGTCGAGAAGCTGGAGGGTCTCATGACCGAGTTTCCAGGTCTGGTCACCAAGGTTCAGGGTACCGGACTGCTCTTCTCAGCGGAGCTTCATCCCGCCATCGAGGTCGTCGGCTTTGAGGGCATCGAGACCTGGCTTCGCAAGCACGGCTTGGGCGTCATTCATGGCGGCGAGAACTCGCTTCGCTTCACACCACACTTCGGCATCACCTCCGCCGAGGTCGACCTCATCATCGACCTTGTGCGACGGGGCATCCAGGCGTTTGCCGGACGGGTCAACCTCGCGGCGAGCGCATAGATCGCGGACCGCCTGAGGCCCTCAGGTAGTATGTTCCTCACCTGCAAACCACGAGGACCCGCTGTTGTCTGAGAGCCACACCGCCTACCCCTCCTTGTTCACACCCTTGAGTGTGGGGAGCATCACGCTTCCCAATCGCATCTTGATGGGGTCGATGCATGTCGGGCTTGAGGAAGAGTTCGGTCGCCTTGAGAAGCTCGCGGCCTACTTCGCAGCACGCGCAGCGGGAGGGGTAGGCCTGATTGTCACCGGCGGTGTCGCCCCGAACTTCGCTGGGGGAGTCAAGCCCTTCGCGGCCAAGCTGACCAACCGCTACGAGGTCTGGAAGCATCGCACGGTCACCGACGCGGTGCGGGCCGAGGGCGGCCACATCGCCATGCAGATTCTACATGCCGGCCGTTACGCGTACGCGCCTTGGTCTGTGGCTCCCTCCGCGCTCAAGTCACCCATCACCCCCTTTAAGCCGCGAGCCCTCTCCACACGCGGTGTCGAAGGCACCATTCGTGACTACGTCAACTGTGCCCTTCGAGCGCAGGACGCGGGCTACCACGGCGTGGAGGTGATGGGATCGGAGGGCTACCTCATCAACCAGTTCATCGTCTCGAAGACCAACAAGCGAACGGACCAATGGGGAGGCGACTACGCCGCTCGCATCCAATTTCCCGTGGAGATCGTTCGTCGAATGCGCGAGGCCGTGGGCAATGACTTCATCATCATCTACCGCCTCTCCATGCTGGACCTCGTCAAGGAGGGATCGAGCTGGGCCGAGATCGTGCAGCTGGCGAAGGCGATCGAGCAGGCGGGTGCCAGCATCATCAACACCGGCATCGGCTGGCACGAGGCCCGGGTTCCCACCATCGCTACCATGGTTCCGCGGGCCGCATACAGCTGGGTGACTGCGCGGCTCAAAGGCGAGGTATCGATACCCTTGGTCACGTCCAACCGAATCAACATGCCTGACGTGGCCGAGCGCGTGCTCTCTAGCGGCGATGCCGATCTGGTCTCCATGGCGCGCCCATTCTTGGCCGATCCCGACTGGGTCCGCAAGGCCGAGGCCGGGACCCCCGAGCGCATCAACACCTGCATCGCGTGTAATCAGGCTTGCCTCGACCTGATCTTCCAGAACAAGCGGGCGTCGTGCTTGGTCAATCCGCTGGCCTGCTACGAGACCGAGGTGACCATCGCGCCGACCCAGTCCCCCAAGGCCATCGCCGTCGTCGGTGCAGGGCCTGCTGGGCTGGCCTTCGCCTCCACCGCTGCGGGTCGTGGGCACCGCGTCACCTTGTTCGACGCCGCATCCGAGATCGGGGGCCAATTCAACATGGCGAAGCGAATCCCCGGAAAAGAAGAGTTTCATGAGACGCTCCGCTACTTCCGAGTTCGCTTGGCCGAGACCGGCGTCGATCTCCGACTGGGTACACCGGTCGATGCCGAGCGCCTAAGCACCGGCTTTGACGCCGTGATCTTGGCCACAGGGGTCACCCCAAGGCGACTGGACATCCCTGGCATCGACCACCCCTCGGTGCTGAGCTACCTCGATGTCCTGAAGAATGATGCTCCCGTCGGCCAGCGTGTGGCGCTCATTGGCGCAGGCGGCATCGGATTCGACGTCGCGGAGTTCCTGGCGCACGCGGACACGAGCGGCGACAAGGTGTCCCAATACCTCGAAGAGTGGGGCGTTGATCAGTCGATGGCGACACCCGGGGGTCTGATGGAGCCTCGGACGCCGAACGCCGCTCGCTCGATTACCTTGTGCCAGCGAAAGACAGGAAAGCTCGGTGCTGGGCTGGGTAAGACCACCGGCTGGATTCATCGCAGCGCGCTCAAGAAGAGGGGCGTAGAGATGCTCGCAGGGTGCAGCTACGAGCGCATCGACGACGATGGACTCCACCTCCGAGTAAACGGTGAGCCACGCCTGCTCAAGGTAGACAACGTCATCATCTGTGCGGGCCAGATCTCCGAGCGAAGCCTCGAGGAGCCGCTCCGAGACCAGGGGCAGACCGTCCATGTCATCGGCGGCGCGAGCGAGGCGGCCGAGCTCGACGCACGACGCGCGTTCGACCAGGGGACACGACTCGGCGCACAGATCTGAGCCCGCCGACGGGTTCAGTCGCGGGTATTCGCGCCATCCCGAGCCGCCTGCTTTGCCGCCTTGCGCTCTGTCTCTTTGTCTCTTCGCTTCTGGCGCTTCTTCTCCCGCCGCTTCTCTCGCTCCCGCTCAGCGACAGCCTCCAGGTCCAGATGGTCCTCGCCTGCATTGCGGCCAAGATACTCCGCATAGGTGCCGGGAAAGTCTTCAATGCCATCGGGCGTGATCTCAAGTATGCGGGTCGCAACCTGCTCCACAAAGGCCCGATCATGCGAGACGAAGAGGAGCGTGCCCTCGTATTGACGCAAGGCATCTGCAAGCGCCTGGATACCCTCTAGGTCGAGGTGGTTGGTCGGCTCATCAAGGACCAAGACCGTCGGGAGCTCAGCTCCCAGGCGGGCCAGAAGGAGGCGAGCAGCCTCTCCGCCAGAGAGCACATCCACCTTCTTGCCCATATCCTCCTTGTCGAAGAGCACCGCAGCGAGCCGGGCATAGATCGCTCCCAGGCCCTCCTCGGGCAGCGCGTCCCAGAGGAAGCTCGTGATGTCAGCCTTGGGATCGCAGAGCACCTCGTGATGGTCCTGCGGAAAGTAGCCAGGGTCCGCCTCGTAGCCCCACTCTGAGGTCCCCATGTCGGCCTCCGTGCGGCCCATGATGATCTTGAGCAGCGTCGACTTTCCGATGCCGTTGGGTCCAATGATGGCCAAGCGATCCCCGCGCTCAACCTTGAAGCTGACATCCATCAACACAACATCATCACCGTAGGCCTTGCCCACATCATCGACCACCAGGACCTCCCGTCCGCTGGTGCGCCGCTGCTTGAACACAAAGTTGGGGTGCCTCCGGGAAGACTGTGGAAGCGGCTCGATGACGATCTTCTCCATCTGCTTCGCTCGACTGTTGGCCTGGCGCGCCTTGGTCGCCTTGGCCTTGAACCGTGTGACGAAGGCGTCGAGGTCGTCGATTTCTTTCTGGCGCCGGCGAATCTCGAGCTCTCGGCGCTCACGCTCTTCCGCCTTGGCCGTGAGGAACCGGGTGTAGTTCCCCCGATAGAGCGTCGCGCGCTCATAGTCCACGTCGATGATGTGCGAGCAACAGCCGTCGAGAAATCGTGCATCGTGGGACACCACTACAGCGAGGCCCTTGAAGTCCCTTAAGAAACCCTCGAGCCAAGCAATCGACAAGATGTCGAGGTGGTTGTTGGGCTCATCCAGAAACAGGATGTCCGGGTCAGAAGCAAGCGCCTTACCCAGCAGCACCCGGAGCTTGTAGCCTCCGCTGAGCGTCTTGAGCGGCTCCTGATGGCGCTCGGTGGGTATGTTGAGCCCTTCTAGGATCGATGCGGCCTTGGCCTCGAGCTGGTACCCATCGAAGCGCGTAATGATGTCTTCGAGGATCACATAGCGGTCTTCGTCGAAGTGCTCGTGCGCCTTCTCCAGCAGGACCTCTTTCTCCTGAATGGCGGACCATAGCGCCTCGTTGCCGGCCATCACCACCTCGATGATGGGCGTGTCCTCGTAGGCAAAGTGGTTCTGCTCGAGCACGCCGATGCGGGCCGACTTTTGTCGAACGACGGTTCCGGCGGTGGGTGTCTCCAGGTCATTGAGGATGCGAAGCAAGGTGGACTTGCCCGAGCCGTTGGCCCCCACAATGCCATAGCAGTTGCCGGGATTGAGCTGAAGGTTGGCCTGCTCAAAGAGCATCTGGCCACCAAAGTGCATGCTGAGGTCCGTCGCTGTGATCATGCCAGCCCTCTATGGCCTCGATGGCTCCAAGGCCATCGCGTTCACATCGCGCGCTGGAGGATTCGGACGGCGACCGACCCCGCGAGGTAGGCCACAGCCGCGTAGCCGGTGAACGTCGCGAACAGGACTCGAACAGGAACATCGCGACCGAGGGTGCTGCCCACCAAGAAGGGGTACGCCGCTCGAGCAAGCAGCCAAACCGTTCCACCGGCCGCAGCCGAGCTTGGCGACACCACCCACGCATTGAGCCACAAGACCAAGTTGAAGGTCGGGAGGTGTTCAAGCATGTTGAGCTGTGCCCGATCAGCGGCGTGAAGCCTCGGGTTGCGTGAGAGGTAGCGATCAAAATCTTCCCCTCGAGCCGCGTGCTCACGGTAGAGCGAAATCTTCACCACCATCAGGCGAACCAAGAAGGCGTAGTAGAGCAAGACGGTGCAGATCGAAACACTGATCACCCCGGCATAGGGCTGCCAATTCATCAAGCCTCCTGAGGCAACAGAGCATAGATAAGGCATCGTGAAGGAGCCCTCAATGCCCTGGACCCCCTCTGACATCCCTTCGCTCCGCGGCCGTGTCGCCGTCATCACGGGTGGAAACTCCGGAATCGGCCTTCACACTGCACGCCTGCTCGCAGAGCGTGGGGCGGAGGTCATTCTCGCCTGCCGCAACAGCGAAAAGGCCGCGGCCGCCTCCGACCTCATTCGCACACAGATCCCCGCGGCCCGCGTTCAGGCTCTGGCTCTGGACCTCTCGGAGCTCGCGAGCGTCGAGGCCTTCGCGGAGAAGCTGCGGACGCTCAAGGCGCGCCTGGACCTGCTCATCAACAACGCTGGCATCATGATCCCGCCATACCATCAGACGA
>CAZKOI010000006.1:22297-36487 GCA_964554315.1 uncultured Enterobacterales bacterium
CGCGACCAATCACCTCGGCCACTTCGCGCTGACGGGTCGCCTCCTCGGACTCCTTGAGGAGACGGCAGGATCGCGGGTGGTGACTGTCTCTTCCCTCGCCCACCGTCAGGGACGAATTCACTTCGATGACCTCCAGTCGGAGCGCCGATACAGCCCCTGGGGCGCCTACGCCCAGAGCAAGCTTGCCAACCTGTTGTTTACCTTCGAGCTCGACCGCAGACTTCGGGCCGCAGGCAGCTCAACCACCGCGCTCGCCGCACACCCCGGATACTCCGCGACAGGCATCACCCAGGCGTCTTGGTGGATGGACTATTTCACTCCCTGGACGGCTCAGCCGGCCCACCTCGGGGCCTGGCCAACGCTCAGGGCCGCTTGCGATCCCCAGGCGGAGGGCGGCAGCTACTGGGGGCCTCGCTGGCTCTTTCAGATCTGGGGGGCCCCGATCCGAGTCGGATCAAGCCGAGCGTCGCGGGATGAGGAAACGGCTCGGAAGTTGTGGGACTGCTCAGAGCGCCTCACCGGGGTGACCTACCCCTTCGCCTCATGACCCGGCGCGGCAGCGCCTCAGGAATGGTATGGTGAGTGCTGAGGTGACCCATGAGAACATGGAGCTTAGGGCTGGCATCGGTCGCTGCGCTCGTCTTCGCATGCTCCGTCAAAGACGGCCCAGGCGGTATGGGTGGCCAAGAAGGCGAAGCCTACGACATCGACGGTGATCTCGATGCGGATGCGGATGCCGATGCCGATGCGGACGCCGATGCGGACGCCGACGCCGATGCCGACGCCGATGCCGACGCGGACGGCGATGCCGATGCCGATGCCGATGCCGATGCCGATGCCGACGACACCGGTCGTCGCGATACGGGGGTCTCACCAAGAGACACTGGCGCTGACCGATGATGGGCCTCAAGCGAGGGCACACCCGAAAGACAAAAAATCTCCTGTAGGATGACGCTCCGCGACCGAAGGGGTGTCTCCTCAGGAGGATAGATGCTTCCGCTCATGGTGGTCCTCAGCGCGGCCGCAGCAGACCGGACGGTGGCGCCGGGCGAGTCGATACAAGCCGCGCTGAATGAAGCGAGCCCAGGCGACATCATTACCATTGAGCCCGGGACCTATGAGGAAGACCTCTCCACAGAGGTCGACGGCGAGGAAGACCGACCGATTGTCGTCCGGGCGGCCGAGCCCGGCTCGGTCGTCATCACCAGCGCGGGAGAGGTGCTCCAGGTCGACCACCGCTATTGGCGCTTCACTGGCCTTGTTTTTGACGGACAGTTCGGCTCCGCCGATACCCTCGACATCAACGACCATGCGGACCACTTGGTGCTCTCGGAGGTGGAGGTTCGAAGGAGCGGCAGAGACTGCATCGACATGGGCTCGCCATCCGGCGTCGAGATTCGGGACAGCCACATCCACCACTGCCTCCACTACAATCGGGACGACGAGGTCAGGGTCGACGCGCACGGCATCACTGGCGGCGCGGTTCAAGACCTGAAGATCATCGACACCGACATCCACACCTTCTCAGGCGACGCCATCCAGTTCGACCCCGGTCGCGAGGCGCCCGGCTGGAACAACATCACGGTTCAGGGGTGCCGCCTCTGGCTTGAGCCCTTGGAGGAAGACACGAACGGATTTCTGGCCGGGCAGGTACCGGGAGAGAACGCAATCGACACCAAGACCGTCCCCGAGGGAGAGCGTGCGACGCTGATCGTCGCCGACACCGAGGCGTGGGGATTCCGTGACGGCGTGGACTTCTCAAACCAAGCCGCCTTTCTTCTCAAGGAGAACGTCGATGTCACGGTCCGCCGCGTCCACGTCTACGACTCTGAGATGGCCTTCAGGGTGCGCGGCGCAACCGACTCTTCCCCCGAGGGAGCCGTGGTTCGTGTGGAGAGCAGCCTGATCCACCATGTCGAGGTCGGCGTGCGCTACGAGGACGACCTGAGCGAGCTCAAGCTCTGGCACATCACCTTCGGAGCAGGTGTGACGGCGCCGTTCTCAAACGGTGACTCTGACACCGCTTCTGTTGCCGTGATCAACAGCCTCTTTCTCACCGATGAGCTCCCCATCGAGGCCACTCAAGACGAGAGCAATTCGATCGCCACAAGTGATGACTTTGTCGATCCCGCCGACCATGACTACCACCTCGCTGAGGACTCCCTGGCGATTGACGCAGGGGTGCCGATAACGGGCGTCACCCAGGACCTGGATGGGAATCGACGCGTGAGCGGCTTGGGCCCGGACCTCGGCGCCTATGAGTGGGATGAAGAGACCGACTCCGGCCTGTTCGACGATGACACAGGCCGGCTGGGAGAGGATAGCGACCCGACGGATTCGGACGAAGGAGCCGACGATGGGGCCACGGACGATACCGCCGAGCCTGACTCACCCAGGAGCGAGCCTGGCGGGGGAGTGGGTGCGGCCGATCGGGTCGGGGAACGCGGCGGATGCGGATGCACCACCCCGATCAGCACAGCCTCGAGGATGTGGCCCTGGTTGGTGATGCCTTTGCTGGTAAGGCGTCGTCGCGTCTACACGGCTTGAGGGGGTCGACGGCTTCAGCCGAGCCAATATTTCCTTGCACAGGCCGTCTCACACGCGGCACCATAGAGGCCGGAGGATGAGATGAAGACATGGTCAACTGGGGCGGTCGCCGCCACATTGTGTACGGCGGGAGCGTTGGGCGGGGTCGCGATGGGGATCGTTGGCTGCGGAGCGATTGCCGAGAGTGTCATCGGCAAGATTGCCCCTCCGGGTGTGGTCTATCAAGATGCGATGCTGGTCAAGCACCCGTCCGCGAGAGAGATGGCGCGCTGGGGATGCTTTGAGCTGCTCGGTGACTTTGCATGCGAGGCCGCGGGTCTCAACAATGTCTCTCGCTCCAAGATGCAGTTCTCGTTCGATGTCGTCTTTGACATGAGCAACAACAACGAGAAGGTTCCAATCCCGCTGGTGGAGATTCTACTCGCGACCACCGTCTACGATGGCGAGAGCCTGGGGGCCGTCTGTATCAGCTTCTGTGACCCCGATGACAGCAGCTGCGAGCCACAGTCCAATGCCGAAGGGGCCTGCGAGGCCGATGAAGCCGAGGAGGTCAACTCGCTGGGAGACTTCGTCCCCACCGTTGACCAGCTCCACGACATTGCCACCGGCGTTCTCGAGGACGGCATCGACAACAGCGAGTTCAGGGTCATCCCCGCCCAGAGCGAGATCGAGGCCCATATCCTCTTTGACTTCGACATCTCGACGATGCTCGGGATCCTCGATGACGTGCTCCTCGACCTCGGCGACGACATCATCGATGGCCGCTCGCTCGGCGTCGACATCCCCTACACCATGGACGGTACACTCTTCTTCAATGTACCGGAGATGGGTCGTTATGCGGCCGGCTTCGGTCCCATCAGTGACGACTGGTCGTTCTAGAAAAAACGCCCCGACGGCACCCTGAGGTACCGACGGGGCGAACACTTCCCCACCACGGGAAGAAGCTTAGAACTGCTCAGCCGACATGGCGACCAGCGCCGCGTCCTTGAGGTCGCTCAGCGCAGCGTGGCCGACGTAGTACAGGCGGGAGAGCTCATCAATGGTCGCCACTGGCTGCGCGTCGACAATGCTCTCAGCCGCACGGACATGCAGCCCGAGGCCGTTGTCCAACTCGTCCTGCGTCAAGCTGTTGACGAGCTTGAGCGTGGCCTCAGCCTGGTCCACCGTGAACGACACGCCGTCGTAGATGCCCAGCATGTCCTGAGCTCCAGGAACCCAGCCCGTCTTCGCCGCATAGCTGACCATCGAGTCGATGGTCCGGGGACCGACAAAGCGAACCGCATCGACCTCGTCCACGGTGTTGTAGACGTCGTCGTCGGTGGTTCCCCAGGCCCTGTCGCCGCCGTCACGGTGGGCGATGAGGTTACCAGCCGCCCGACGGTCCAGTCCAACGACGTGGTCGAGGAGCTCAAAAGTGGTCTCCTCGTCGTTGATGAACTCCAAGAGGCCAACGCCCTCCGGCGTGCCCTCCCAAGACGAGCGAGAAGCGTCGACCTCAGCGAGGTCATCGTCAAAGCGAAGGTCTGCTGCACCGGAGTCTCCTCCCTTTTGCTTGCAGGCCGTACCGAAGACCATGAGGGTAGAGAGAGTGGTCATCAGAGACGCACGAATGATCATCAGGAACTCCTGTTGCGTGGAAATCCACCACGACTTTGAGAGAACCCGCGGATTGTCACATCAGTCAGAGAGGGGACACTTCAGTGCCGCCACGGACCCTCTCAGACACGCTCCGGCTTCTATGCCGGCGTCAAGACTTGGCAAGGGCGTAATTTAAAAAATGTCGCGCCCACCTCCGAAAGACGTCGCGGCGCTCGCCCCTCTACCCCCTAATCAATCGCGGGTGAGCTCGAAGCTGCCGAAGAGATTGCCCATATCGCAGCCCCCCGAGATGTCTCTGCCATCAACGGTCCCGTCGAAATTCATGGTCTCGGCCGTCATGCCCCCCTCATCAAATTTGAGCTCAAGTTCGACTTCATCGCCGTCCTTGGAGCCCTCGATGTCGCCCTCTCCATAGAGGCCTTGCTGCGGCCAAAGCACCAAACCCGAGCCGCCGATATCATCGCCGTCCTGCTCAATGTTGAGCTCGATCTCGTACGCGATGCGGGCCTCTCCGGACTCCAGAGTGCATTCCCCGCTATATACGCCATCGATGGCGCAGCCCGTCAATCCAAGGGTGAGGATTAAGATACGTAGCATGACTTCCTCCGGCACCTCATCATAGCCTGCCCTCAGCCCTAGCGCCGCGGAGAACATAGAAATGCTCAATATCGGACAATAGATGCCAAGATGATGCCCGCCGTGCTACTTCCAGTGGCAAGTGGCCAGCCCATGAGCAAACACAACGATTATCCCATCCATATGTACGAGCGCGCGATGGCGATCAGCGCCTCTCCCTTCGAGCGCCTCACCACGATGTACACCGGGGCCATCCGGCACTGCAAGCAAGGACTCGAAGCTGCGGAGAGAGGAGATGAAGATCGAGCCGCGGATAAGGCCAAGCGACTGCGAGCCATCGTCCTCCGGCTAGACGCCAGCCTAGACTTCAAGCTGGCACCCGAGCTGTGCACCAACCTCAGCCAAATCTACGTCCACATCCTCGGTCGACTCGATCAGCCCGGCCTCGCGCAAGAGCCCGAGGTCTTCCGGGAGATCCTGCAGCTCCTCGAGACGCTCTGGGACGGCTTCCAGCGTGCAGAGGATGGTAAGAAGGGCTGACTCCGCGTAGGCTGAAGCCATGGCTCTCTCCTACTCGAAGCGACTGCTGTTTGGTGTCCTGTTTGCCGGCACGCTGCTGGGCACGGTCGAATTGCTCCTTCGAATCACGCTCCCCGACGACGTTTGGCTCATGAGCTGGGAGCGAGAAGACGGACTGCTCCTGTATCGAAGCAAGACCTACGTGGGCGGACCGGTAGACCCGGCTGAGCGCCAACGCTGGCGCCAAGGCGAGCTCTCGCTGCGAAGCGGAACCGACACCGTACAGCACGACGGCACGGTGCCTTGGGCTGTGCGCACGAACGCCCAGGGCCTCCGAGAGGACAAGCCGATCCCCCCTGGGCGCCTGGCTGACAGACAGCTGCTGGCTCTCGGAGACAGCTGGATGTTCGGTGTCAACGCGCCCCAGGGCCAGTCCCTCCCTGCTCGGCTCGAAGAGACGCTTCCCGCGGCACTGGGCGTGCAGACTGTGGAGGTCGTTAACGGCGGCATTCCAGGAGCGAACGCCTGGCACATGCTCAGACGCTGGCACTACCTCCGAGACCGCATCCCCATCGATGGCTTAATTCTGGGCTTGCCGCACAACGCTCCGGACCCCGAAGTACCTGCGCTCCGGCGAGCCTGGTACGAGAGCGCAAGAGGGCTCCCTGCAGGCCGCTCACGCCTCTATCGAGGCCTTCGCCACCTCCTGCATCCTTTGACCCGCCCGCACTACCCGGATCTTTTAGGCGAAGGGAAAGACCGCGACACAGAGGCGATGACCGTGGCCGACCTGCGCACCATCATCGTCGATGCCACCGAGCGCGGCATTCCAGTGTGGCTCGTGTTGTGGCCCAATGACATGACATCGGCTCAGGACGTCAACTTCACGCTTGAGGACTGGGTTCGGCCCTTGGCGGACGACCTCGCAGGGTACGGCGGGCATGCGCTCCGAGAGCGAAGGTGCTGGGGCAGCAAGGACACCTGGCACCCCAGCGCTAGCGGTTACGCTGCCATTGCGCAGGTGGTGACCGAGGTGATCTCGGCGTCCAAGAAGTCTTCTCAGCTTTCGCCATCGCCCTGCCCGTGAAGGCTTGAGTCTCAAAGGTGCCCTCTGTCATGCGAGGAGCAGAGGGTCGATCACGCCAAACTCACTCACTTGAGACGGGTACGTCAGCGTAGATGCCGTCGGCCGGGAACAGCAGGTTGGACAGATCGCCCGGGTGAATCAGCCCAATGGCACCGCTCTCCGAGCTCTCCTCGTCGAAACGCTCAGGTTCGCCATCATCTGACCAATTGGCCACCAACAACGGCACCGGATCGGCGGTGTGGTTCCCGGTGATGGAGCTCGTGCCGTGGTCGGCGCTCACCACGACGCGGAGACCCTCTGTTACCACAGGGTGCTGCCAGAGAAATCGCCCCAGCGCAGCATCAATGGCCGAGATGAAGTCGCGTTTTTCGAGTGGACGTCGATCATGCGCAGCGATGTCCGTTCCCTTGAAGTGGATGGCCACAAAGTTTCGCGCTCGAAGGAGCTTTGCAGCCGCGTCAAATTTAGCGTCGAGGTTGGTGTCGAGGTTTCCGGTCATCTCAGCAGACGTCGCCTCTTGCATGCCGACGGTCCGGGCCACACCCAGCGCCGTGGGACAGGCCGACACCAGCGCGGCATTGAGGGGACTGTGGCGACGGGGGGGGAGCTGATCGACCAAGGATGCCCCACGTGTGATGATGCAATTCGCAGGAAACAGGCCGCGCGCTTTGCGTTCTTCGTTGAGAGGGTGCGCATCAAGTTGGTCGCGCGCGATCGCTAGAAGCGCCTTGAGCGCGTCGACGGTCCGAGCTGTCTCAGGTGACTCGTCGAGCGCCTCAGGATCGAGACACCGCTGCACCAGCGCCTCGCCGCCAGGATCCGTGTTGCCCACGTTCCCCGAGAGCTTTGGACCGTGAAGCATGACGGTGACTCGGTGCTCGTGACCGGCAAAGACCCGGCCGATAATTCCACCGGGAAGCGGAACCTCTCTGAGCGACACGAGGAGGTCTTCAACGCCCGCTCGGATGCGACCTGCGCGGCGGTCAAGGAGCACGCCGTCCTTACCAACCGTGGCCAAGTTGCCCCGAAACACAACCGCTCCCGGCTCCAGCGGAATCCCGTTCCCCAGCGCCTCCAGCAGCCCTCGACCGATCGAAGTGCTGGCCTCCGGGTGGCCCAAGAGCGCCAGGAGTCCTTCGTTGGTCGACGCCGCCTTTCCGGGTCGATGAGACGTCATGACCTGCCCCTGCCCTCCCCGTCCCGCCAGCGCCTCTAGGGTGGGAGTGTCAGCGGCCGCCAGCGGCGTCCGTCCCCCCAGCGCAGGGTTGGGCTCATCGGCCATCCCGTCAACGATGAGCATGAGCGTTCGCGGTCCATCCGATGCCTCGTCGGTGACGCCAGGCATCGGCACCGGAGAGGACAAGCCGTCCAGCTCCTCAAACGGGATCGCTCGACTCAGGTAATCGACAACGCCCCTCAGGGTCACGTCAAGGTCGTCGCTGGCCACCACGACGGCGCTTGCTTCCTCGGCCGCACTGAGGAGGTCATCATGAATCCATCGGACCGACTGAAACGCCTCAAGGTAGGTGTTGGGGCTGCGGGTGGTCTGGGACTTGGCGCGCCTCGGGAACCGAGACTTATGCTTCTCTTCGTCGAGAACGGCGAGGACCAGTCCGGCGGAGATCGCATCCGACCCAGGAGGGAGATACCGGCTGAACGGGGGCACAATGTGGGTGCCCTCCAGGATCATGTGCGAGCGCTCTCGGGTGGCGCGACGAATCACGGCACGGATGCCCACAGCGACCTGGTCACACTGCTGCCGGTACCCCGCCAGGACCCGCTCCCTGGGCTTGCTGAGGACCTTTCCTCCTTGCAGCATCCCTCGAAACGAGTGGTCATGCAGTCCCGGAACCACCTCCGCGCTGAGCACCGTCCGCATGGTCTCTCGAATCATGTCCGTGCTGGTGACACTCCGGATGCCCAGCCGAGCCGCAAGCTCAGTCGCCAGCGTGGACTTGCCCGTGCCTGTTGCACCGCCAAGCAGCAAGAAAACCGGACGATCCGTCCGCCGGATCCATGAGAGAAAGCGAAGCCGACGAATGGCGTTGTGGTTGCCTTCGCCAGCGAGACGGTCGTAGAGCTCTGCATCAAGGGCCTCCTCGGGGACCTCTCTCTGATCCCGGTTCAGCAGCCAGAGGTACATCTCCTGCGCCAGGCCCATCGCGTGCTCGTAGTCCAGCCCCGCGGTCGTGAGGCTCTGAAAGATGATTCCGCGGGAATAAGGATAGACCGATGAGCCTGAGCGAATGAGCGTCGGACCCGCTTCAGCCGCCGTAAACTGCTTGGCCGGAAACTGATCTTCGGGGATGCCGAGCCGATCCCGAACCAGCTTTCGAGTCATGTCCTCAAGCTCCTCAGCGGAGATCTCCTCAACCGACCGCAGCACCTCGCGGAGATCCCTCGACACCGCAAAGGCATCCGCCATGTCGAACCCTCTCTGCAACAGGCTGGCTGTGACCATCCCCGACTGGAATCGGTAGCGGCCATATCGGCTGATCACGATGGGGCGCTGCTTGATCTTTGACTGCTTGCTCATGGGCTCAAGGTACCACCTTTGCTTCACCGAGACCTGCTCGTCGTGCGCCAGTCGTCACCGGCTCGTCATGATTTCGACACAACCGGACTATAAACCCGTGCCTAGATCCTCTCAGCCGGCGCGCAGAAGCCACGGAGAACACCATGCAACGTGCATTTTTTGTCACCCTCGCCCTCTCACTCGTTGCCTGTGAGAAGCCTCAGAAGAACGGAACTGAGGGCGCCTCTCAGTCCTCGAGCGGTCGTATTGTCATCCAAAACAAGGGCTCCGACACCCTCGTCAACGTGGCCCAAGCGTGGGCTGAGACCTACAAGGGTGTCGACGCGAACGTGGCCATTGCGGTGACCGGCGGAGGCTCTGGCACCGGCATCTCAGCCATGATCAACGGTACCGTCGACATCGCCAACTCCTCCCGAGCAATGAAGGCCAAAGAGATCGATGCGGCGAAGGCCAACGGCGTTGACCCGAAGGAACACATCGTTGGCTACGACGCCCTCGCTGTCTTCCTTCACCCCGATAACCCCATCACCGAGCTGAGCATTGACCAGCTGAAGGCGATCTACGGAGAAGGAGGCGCCACCAACAAGTGGTCAGACCTCGGCATCACGATTCCGGGCTGCCCCTCCGATGAGATCGTCCGCGTGAGCCGGCAGAACAACTCCGGCACCTACGCCTACTTCAAGAAGGCCGTCCTCGGAAAGGGTGAGTACAAGCTCGGCTCGCGCGATATGCACGGCTCGAAGGACGTGGTTGACCTGGTCGAGAAGACGCCCTGTGCCATCGGCTACAGCGGGCTGGCCTACGCCAACGAGCACATCAAGATGCCCTGCGTGAAGGCATCGGCTGATGCCGCTTGCGTCGCCCCCACGGTCCCGACCGCAGCGGACGGCAGCTACCCCATCGCACGGCCACTCTTCATGTACACCGCAGGCGAGCCCAAGGGCAAGACCGGCGAGTACCTGAAGTGGATTTTGAGCGATGCGGGACAGTGCATCATCCTCGGAAAGGGCTATGCCAGCGTCCGCGATGTGACCTGCGGCTAGCCGCAGAAAGGAACGAGGCATGAAGCACTACGAAGCCCGACTCTCTCAAGATCTCAACGCCATCCAGCAGCGCGTGGCCAGCATGGCCGATGCGGTCCGATCGGCGGTCAATGAGGCGGTGACTGGCCTTGAGACCTTCGACAAGGATCGGATGTACAGCGTGGTCCTCGAGGACCACCCCATCAACCGAGAGAGCCGAGCCATCGATGCGCTCTGCCATGCCTTTGTGGCCCGCCACCTGCCCGCCGCTGGGCACCTTCGCTTTGTGTCCTCTGTGCTCCGAATCAACATCGGCTTGGAGCGCATTGGAGACTACGCGGTGACCATCGGTCGGGTGGGCGCACAGCTCACTCAGCCTGTGCCTGAGAATCTCATGGTCGACATCCGAGACTTGGCGGACCAGACCATCAGCATGCTGCGGACAGCGACAAGGGCCTTCCTCGAGGAAGACGCCGCGCTTGCTCGTGAGACCAAGCCGCTGGCCAAGGAAATCGATGGTGTATACGACCGGATGTTCCACAACATCGTGACCGCCGACGACGGGCGCCCTCGAACCGAGGTCGTTCGAGTCTTGACCATCCTCGACCAGATCGAGCGGGTCAGCGACCAAGCCAAGAACCTCTGCGAGGAGGCGGTCTTCGTGGCCACGGGTGAGACCAAGAAGCCCAAGGTCTACAAGGTCCTCTTCGTGGACCGAACCAACACCCTCGTGAGCCAGCTCGCCACGGCGATGGCGACGAAGGCCTTTCCCGAGTCCGGCGTCTTTCACTCGGCAGGCTGGGCGCCTGGCGAAGCGATAGACCCCGCGCTGCATCGCATCGCACACAAGCTCGGCCTCGATGTCGATGGTCTTGAGGTTCGGGAGTTTGGTGAGCTCACCCAGAGTCCCGCGAAGTACCACGTGATCGTGACCCTCATGCCCACCGACGACACCACACTCCCTCAGATCCCCTTCCACTCGATTCTTCAGAAGTGGAAGCTGGGCGCTCGGCCAACAGGAGATGAGGCTGAGGTCGACGCACGACTCGAAGAACTCGCTCGCGATCTTCGTGCCCATATTCGCGACCTCATGGTGACCCTCCGCGGCGAAGATGCGTGCTGATGTCTGCTGAGCGTACAACGGCGGCGGCGCACAGCGACGCAAGGACCCGTGACTGGTGGGTCGACCGGGCCATGGCCATGGTGATGTGGGTGGGCGGCATCTCCGCCATCGTCGCCATCGTGGGGATCTTCATCTTCATCACCAAGGAAGGCGCCGGCTTCTTCTCCACCGCCTTCGAGGCCAAGGAGTTTCTCGGCTCACCCTTGTGGCGGCCGACCTCCGAGGAGAACCCAACCTACGGCACTCTGGCGCTCATCGCAGGCACGGCCAGCGTCACAGGCTTCGCGGTCTTGATGGCCGTACCATTCTCCTTCGGTGCGGCGATCTACATCTCCGAATTCGCTCCTCCAAAGACCAAGGAGGCGCTCAAGGTTCTCGTCGAGCTCCTCGCAGCCATTCCGAGCGTGGTCTGGGGGTTCATCGGCCTGACCATCATGAATCCGCTCATCATCCAGGTCTTTGAGGTACCGGTTGGCCTCAATGTGCTCAACGCCGGCGTCATCCTGGGCCTTATGAGCGCACCGATCATGTGCACCATTGCCGAGGATGCCCTGAAGGCCGTACCCGACAAGTACCGCGAAGGCGCCGAGGCCCTAGGCGCCACCAAGTGGCAGGTGGTCTTCAGGGTCATCCTGCCCGCGTCAAAGAACGGCTTGATGGCCGCGGCCCTTCTGGGCGTGGGGCGGGGCTTCGGCGAGACCATGGCGGTGTTGATGGCCTCCGGTCACTCGATCAATCTTCCCGACAGTCCCTTCGACTCCGTTCGTGCATTGACAGCGACGATCGCTGCTGAGCTCGGCGAGACGGCGAACGGCTCAGAGCACTACCAAGCGCTGTTCACCCTGGGCATATTGCTGTTCGTGGTGACCTTCGTCATCAACCTCAGCGCGGACTTGGTGGTCCGAGGGATTCGCAAGAAATGAGTCTCTTCGCTCCTACTGCACTGAACGAAAAGAACGCACGGACCCAGCGCTGGGTCGGGCGGCTCTTCGGCGCGATGACCATCTCCCTGATCACACCTGTGGTCATTGTGTTGGTGATGCTTGTGGTGCGCGGCGCTCCAAGCGTATCTTGGGCATTCCTCACCGAGGACCCCACCAACGGCATGACCGAAGGCGGCGTCTTTCCCGCGCTCTTTGGAACGGTCTGCATCGTGATCGGGGCGCTCATCGCATCCGTGCCTGCCGGCGTGGCTGCCGCGGTGTACCTCAGCGAGTATGCACCCGACAACTGGTTCACACGCGTCATCAACCTGGCCATTATTAATCTCGCCGGCGTGCCATCCATCGTCCATGCGCTGTTCGGCGTGGGCGCCTTTGTGCTCTTCTTTGACTTCGGTACATCCATCCTCGCCGCCAGCCTGACGCTGGCCGTCATGACTCTGCCTGTGGTCATCGTGTCGACTCGGGAGTCGCTCCAAGCGGTACCTCAGGCCTACCGAGACGCTTGCATGTCGATGGGAGCCACCAAGTGGCAGACCATCTGGTCTGTGGTCCTTCCCAACGCCATCTCAGGCATCCTTACCGGCGTCATCCTCGAGGTGTCTCGAACCGCTGGAGAGACGGCACCCATCATGTTCACCGGCGCCGCCTTCTTCTTGCCGTTTCTACCGCAGTCGGTCTACGACCAGACCATGGCGATGTCTCTGCACCTCTTTGTGGTGTCGACGCAGGTACCGAATGTTCCCGAGGGCCTTCCCTACGGCGTCGCCCTCGTACTCATTGGCATGGTGTTGACCATGAACTCTGTGTCCATCGCGTTTCGAGTGTATCTGCGGGGGAGGCGAAAGTGGTAGACGAACGACCCGTGCTCTTGAACGTCCAAGACCTGAGCATCACCTATGACGGCAAGCCCGCACTCTCCGGCGTCAACCTTGACATCCGGCGCAACGAGATCTTCGGCATCATCGGGCCCGCTGGAAGTGGAAAGACGAGCTTTCTTCGCGTCCTGAATCGGATGGACGACCAAGTCGCCGGAATGGATTTCTCCGGCGAGGTCCGCTATGACGGCACCGACCTGAGGACATGGCGGAACCTCTACAGCCTGCGCCGTCAGGTCGGCGTCGTGTTTCCCCTGCCCGTCGGTCTGCCCATGAGCATCTACGACAACGTCGCCTTCGCACCGCGCATCCGAGGCATCAAGAAGAAGTCTGCCCTCGATGACATCGTCGAGCGCTGCCTGCGACGGGCGGCGCTGTGGGATGAGGTCAAGGACCGCCTCGACGCGCTCGGCAGCCTCTTGAGCGGCGGGCAGCAGCAGCGACTAACCATTGCACGTGCGCTCTCTCAAGAGCCCCAGCTCTTGCTCTTGGACGAATTCTCGATCGCCGTCGATCCCGTCACGACCATGCGAATTGAGGATGTTCTTAAGGAGCTGAAAGAAGAGCTCACCATTGTCCTCGTGACCAACCTGGTTCAGCAATGCCGTCGCCTCGCTGATCGCACCGCCTTCTTCCTGCAGGGGGAGTGCGTAGAGGTCGGCGAGACGGAAGACTTCTTTACTGGGACGGTCTCCGACCCGCGAACAAGAGACTACGTGGAGGGTCGCTTTGGATGATCAGACCGCCATTCTCACGGAGAACCTGAGCCTCTGGTACGGTGACTTTCAGGCGCTGTACGACGTCAATCTCTCCATCAAGTCGGGGCGAATCACCTCGCTTATCGGCCCCTCCGGCTGTGGTAAGTCGACGTATTTGCGGTGCATAAACCGCATCAACGAGCGGCTCGGCTACGTTCGGACCGAGGGCCGTGTTCGCGTGCTGGGCCACGACATCTACGCGCCCGATGTTGAGCTCGTCCAAGTGCGAAAGAACGTTGGCATGGTGTTTCAGCGTCCCAATCCGCTCCCGCTGAGCATCCGGGACAACCTCCTCTTTGGGCATCGTCTCCACAACCCTTCCGCGACCTCCAAGGCGGAGGAGGAGGAACTCGTCGAGAGCAGCCTCAAGACGGTACTGCTATGGGATGAGCTCAAGGACAAGCTCGGCCAACCGGCCATCGGCCTGAGCCTTGAGGCACAGCAGAAGCTCTGCATTGCTCGACTTCTCCCTGTGAAGCCCGCCGTTCTCCTCATGGATGAGCCTTGCTCCGCACTCGACCCCAAGGGGACAGAGGCGGTTGAGGAACTCATCTGGACACTGCGGGGGGAGTACACCATCCTGATCGTCACCCACAACATGGCT
>CAZKOI010000007.1:0-32117 GCA_964554315.1 uncultured Enterobacterales bacterium
CGCTTCCCGCGCTCATTGTACCTTGTTGCGAAAGATCGCGGGTACAGGGGCAGCGAGCACCGTGCGAGAGGCGCTGTCGATCGCTACGCAGCCTGGGGTGGCCGGGTTCGGAAAATGCTCTTCACGAGGCTCGTCAGGACGCCCTCTTCCGAGGCGATCAGTGCGGGGGGAATCTGGGGTGCGAGCTCCGCATGCAACTCGGGAAGCCTCGACCAGTGCACGCCTGGCTTGAGGTGGTGGGCGGTGTGGTACCCCAGGTTGAGTCGGGTGATGTTGTAGAGCCGTGACGTGATGTTCCTCGAGGCCTCCATTGGGTCCTCGGTGTACAGCCCGGAGTGGTGATCGTAGGTGGCCTCGAATGTGAAGAGCGCCATGACCTGTGGAAGCACCACGAAGACGATCACCGCAGACCACCCAAACGTCGCCACGAGCCCGGCGGTGATCACCCAGGACAGGTAGCGGTAGCGCTTGTAGAGCCGGCCGACCATCTTCGCCTTGGTCGCGACGGCCATGCACTCCGCGTGCATGCGGAGGCGGTTGGTCCAGACATACTCCCATCGCCCCATGCAGGTTCCGTCCTCGCGGGTCCATGCGCTAGCGTCGATGGGGCCTTCGCCTGACCCCGGGTGCTGCTCGAGAAAGTTGCCGTGGTGTCCGATGTTGTGGTGCAGCGTCCAGGCGTAGGCGGTGATGCCACTCTGTAGCCCCATCACGAGGTCGAGCAGGTCGTTGAGGTATCGCTTGTGGAAGGTCGGGCAGTGGTTGTGGTGGTGCTGAAAGGCGACGACTGAGCCGGAGAAGAAGAGCAGTCCAAAGGTGACGAGCGCGGCCCATGGCAGGGACAGCGTGCAGGCCCACAGCTGGACGGCGAAGAGGCCAAAGACCAGGGTGACGGGAAGCGCATCGACTCGAACTTTGAACAGCGGCACATCGACCTCCGAGGCCAACGCCTCTAAACAGGTGCCACCGGTGATGCCACGTACAAATGTTGCTTATCGGCGAAAGGGTAGGGCGAGGCCCCGACTTGGGGCGCCCGAAATCTGTGCTGAGGCCCCTCAAGGGCCCGCGCTCAATGGTCGGGGCAGGCATCGTGGAGGTCGACCAGCCAGGGCTCCCTGAGCCAGGGTGCCGAGTCGATCAGCACGGACTGACGGCTCTGAACTCGGGCCACATCCTCGGCCCGAATCACCACATTCTCGACCTTTCGCGGGAGCCCAGCTCCACCATGCGCTGTGGGGGGGCTGGTGTCCGGCTCCAGTCGGGCAAGGAGCAGATGACCTCCAGGCAGTACGGCGTTCAGGCGAAGCAGCACCTGCCCGGGTTGGAGGCCACGCTTCTCGATCCAAGCCGCCTTACACAGCTCGAGGAGCTGGTCATCGACCTCATGGTCCCAGGCCAGCAGCTTCTCGCGGAGGGCGGATAGGCCATACACCATTCGCGTACGCAGTCCCGACGCAAGGTCCCGAGCGATCTCCGGGCCGAATTGGACATTTCGATCGTAGATCGACGCATGCTTCTGGCGGTCTTCGCGCCATGCTGTGGCGGGCGGAGGTTCCACCGCGATGTACTCCATGCGGTCGAAGTCCGTGTACACCGTGCTGCCTTCGTACAGAAAGCGCTCGCTGCAGTCGGCACACTCATAGCGCTGGAAGGTGCCATCGAGGATGGCCTCCCGTTGGCTCGGGAGGCGGGTCACGTGCAGGCCCTTGAGGACGGGAATGGTGTTCTCATGCCCGCAGGACGGACACGGGCAATCGAGGGGCTTCCATGTGCTCACAGGGTGGTTATCCTTTACGTCGTGAGTCTTAGCACGCGAGGCGGTGTGAGGTAATGATGGCGGAGTGGCAAGGTGAGTAAGCAACAGGTTGAAGCGCCGGTCTACGTGTCACGCTTTGAGGGGGGAAGCCAGGCGAGCTCGGGACACGGGATGGGATCCTCCGCTCAGGCTCGGGGGACCCAGTCGCTCGGCGCCAGCCTCTGGCACGACATCTCCGGTACGGGTGCCGAGGTCGGTACCCTCGCGGCTGCGCCCACGGATCTAATGGAGGCACTCAAGGAGGAGGCGAGCGGCAACCTCGTTGGAATGGTGGATGAGTCTAAGTGCTTGGCGCTGATAAAGGCCATGGCGCCGGACGTCTCCCGGCGAATTGTCAGTGACGCCCAGCTGACGGCGAATCTACTGGCGGCGTTCAACGACGACGAACTCCGTGCCGCCGCTGCCGTCGGCAGTCGCGAGGTGGCCGAGTGGGCCTTTGAGCAGCGCTTCGGCATTGAGCTCAAGGGCCGGGTGGAAAACTCGGCGGGGAACCAAGTCTCCGAAAATGAGAACGCCACGGTGCCCGCCGGGGGAGCACAAGTCCTCTGGCAGCAGCAGGACATCCTCGACGTGTGGGACGTTCTTGCGACCCTGCCCGAGTCGCATGTGGAGGAGAACACGGCCATCAAAGCCTTCGAGGCGATCTCGGGCAACCGAGGTTTTTGGTCCCCGAGCACCGGCGAGGTCCAGCTTGGGCAGCGCTTGAACGATCAGAGCGCCGCGCGCATCGATCACACGGTGCGGCATGAGATCGGTCATGCTGTCCACGACTCCATGCGCAGCACCATCGATGCGTGGCTCAACAACGACATCGGCTTCCGCGTGCTGGGCTATCAGCGCGCAGGGTGTGAGGCACTGGTCGAAGCGCTCGGGGGCTTTCCCTCAGGCGTGAACAAGACCCATGTGCTCAATCTCCTCGATGCCTACCTGGCCTCGACATCGTGGTCGACCAAGAACCCAATACCGCCCGGCGATGCCGAGTGGGCAAAGATGCCCAACACGGTTCATACTGCCGTCAACGCCTCGAGCAGCAACTGGTACCAGAACTACAAGAGCCACCCCAGCGGGGTCGGCGGACGGGTGTTCTTCAACCACTATTACGAAAATACGATGGTCTTCTCCGCTGTCGCCGAGGCCGCGATTGACGCCACGGGTGACAACTACTCCGCCATGTCTCCGGCGGAATTCTTCGCCAATTGCTACGCAGAGTATTTCGGGAACCCGGCGGGGTTCGTCGACAGCAGCCAGTGGGGCGGGCGGCTCCCTGGACCGGTGAAGGCCTTCTTTCGAAATCAGGTCCTGCACCGGCAGCCCTATGCCGCACCGGAGCAGCCCGGGCAGGTCGCTCCGACGGAGACCACCTCGAACACCAGCGGTCTGAAGCGGTAGAATGTGGGGCATACTGCTGAGCGTGCTGTGCGTGGCGGTACAAGCCCAGGCAGACGAGCCGAAGGAAGCGCGTGTGAGTGAAGGTGTCGAGTCGAGGCTGCGCGCACTCCATCCTGATGTCCACACGGTTGTCAGGGCGCCCCGGCAGGACATCGGTGCGTACACCGCCTACGAGCTTCGCCGTGCCTCCGCGGGTCCGGGGGATCCCGGCCATGGCATCGCCTACCTGCAGGGAGCCGAGATCATGTCCCCCGAGCAGAGCGACTGGCGCGGCTTTCTCGTGGCGGCCCCCCCGGAGCGAGTGGCCGCTGCGCTCGCCCTTCCGCTCGATACCGTCTTCGTCCCGTCGGGACCTCAAGGCGCGAATGAATTCCATCCGCTGCATCGGCTGCCCGAGGACGTCAGAGCACAGGTGAAGGACCCCAGCCTCAACGCGCAGGGTGCGCTTGAGTTTTTCGTCATGGACGGTCGGGGAGACCCCCCCTCGAATGAGGTCTTCAAGGTGACCATCAGTGCTAAAAGCGACCGCGGGCTCTCGATGGAGCGTCGATCACTGGCCCCGTAGCCTCCCAGGGCCCCATGTAGGCTGCTCGGGAAGCGTCGCGATCGTGCGACCTCTCGATACTAGAGGGCGCTGTCCTCGGGTGGCCCCCCAGGTCCACGTTGGTCCCTCGAGCCCTTGGAGAGGTGGGCCTCGAGCGCATGATTCGACCGGTCTCTGCAGGGAGGTGCGACCATGTCCTGCAGCAAGTAATATCGACCATGGGGTGTACGCGGACCGGCAATCGCTATAGGTGGCCACCAGAAATAGACTTGTGAGTCGGTTAATGGTGCGAAAGGCTCGCTCGAGGCATGAGGTTCAGGACATATGGAGCGACAACGACGCGAACTGGAGACCAAGCAGGCGCTTTTCCTCACGCGACCGGCGCGCGCGGTCTTGGATGCTCAGGACCTGAGCATGGGGTGGTCGCATGTCGCGGCCTCTCTGGCCGACCTCAGCGGTCGCCCATTCATAGCGGTCGACGAGGTGGTGGCGGCCTCCACCGTGGTGACCGGATATCGAGACCTGCTGGCGGCGTGGTGCCGGATGTCGCCCGATCGCGTCGAGCGACTCTGGGCGATGTGCGGCGAGCACGCCACGGCGCGTGTGGCTGAAGGTTCGCTCGAGGCACTCTGGGCGATCGATCCGGGCGGTGTCTCGCGAGAGGCCGTTCTGCTGAGCGTGATCGCGGCAAACCCGGCGCTGAGGGGTGTCCAGGCGGCGACCGGCGCGGGCGTCTGGCGCGAGAACAGTGCGCTGGTGGCGCTCGCAGAGTCCTTGGAGCGTGAGGATGCTCGCCTGGTCGTCCCCCAGGAGATGCCCGCGGGGATGATGGAAATGTTGCTCGGCCCAGCGCTCGCTCGACCCACATCGCTGAGAGAGCAGATCCAGTGGATGGCGCAGGCCTGGGGCCCGTGGTTGTCGAGCGGCTTCTCCGCTGGCTCCGTGCTCAGTCAAGATATGGCGGCGGAAGCACAGACGTTTCGGCCCGGTGGCCCGGGGCCCGCTCGCCCTCCGGGCTTGGACACTGATCAGGGGGCAAATGAAGGGCCGGGATCGGTCCTCCCCAGCACTGGTCCGGATGACAACCGAGCCCGCTTCTCGGACGACACGGACTGGATGCCCGGCATGGTGATGGTGGCCAAGCAAACCTTTGTCTGGCTCGATCAACTCAGTCGAACGTATGGCCGAGAGATCACGCGACTGGATGAGATTCCAGATGAAGCGCTCAGCCAGCTTGCGTCGTGGGGCTTTCGGGGGCTGTGGCTCATCGGCCTGTGGGAGAGAAGTCCGGCCAGCCAACGGATTAAGGTTCATCGTGGCGACGCCGAGGCATCGGCGTCCGCGTACTCCCTGAGCGACTACACGGTGGCCGAGCGGCTGGGCGGGCAGGCGGCGCTGTTAGACCTCAAACATCGTGCTGAGCAGCAGGGCATCCGCCTCGCCGCTGACATGGTGCCCAACCACACCGGAATGGACAGTCGATGGATGATCGAGCACCCCGACTGGTTCGTGCAGCTGCCTCAGCCCCCCTACGCAGGCTACTCGTTCACCGGTCCGAATGTCTCGGGAGATGAACGCATCGAGGTCTACCTCGAGGACGGCTACTGGAGTGAGCGTGATGCCGCGGTGGTCTTTAAGGCTGTAAACCGAGCCTGTGGCCGTGTCCGCTACGTCTACCACGGCAACGACGGAACTCAGATGCCCTGGAACGATACGGCGCAGCTGGACTACCTCAAGCCGGAGGTGAGAGAGGCCGTGATCGAGACCATTCTTGAGGTCGCTCGGCAGTTCCCGATCATCCGGTTCGACGCGGCGATGACCCTGGCACGACAGCACATCGCTCGCCTCTGGTATCCGGCTCCTGGAGCAGGCGGTGCCATCCCCTCTCGGGCTGAGCATTCGGTGCCGCCGGAGGTCTTCGACCGGCTGCTTCCGAGAGAGTTCTGGCGAGAGGTGGTCGAGCGGGTCCAGGCGGAGGTGCCCGATACACTCTTGCTGGCCGAAGCATTCTGGATGATGGAGGGCTTCTTCGTCCGCCAGCTCGGCATGCATCGGGTGTACAACAGCGCCTTCATGCACATGCTCCGAGATGAGGACAATGCGGGCTACCGCTCGGCGATCAAGCAGGTCTTGGCGTACTCCCCAGCCATCCTGGAGCGGTACGTGAACTTCATGAACAACCCGGATGAGGAGTCGGCTGCAGACCAGTTCGGGCGGGGAGACAAGTACTTCTGCATCGCCACCTTGATGGCGACCCTTCCCGGCCTGCCCATGTTTGGGCACGGGCAGCTCGAGGGCTTTGCGGAGAAGTATGGGATGGAGTTCACCCGGGCCAGGCGGCATGAGGACGTCGACGTCGGGCTTTTGGAGCACCATGAGCGCGTGATTTGCCCGCTCTTGCACGGGCGGCACCTGTTCTGCGGGGTGCAGCACTTCGCGCTGATCGACTTCGAGGTGGAGGGGGGCGTCGACGAGAACGTCTTCGTCTTTGTCAATCGGTCGACCGAGACCGGAGAGGCCTCGCTGGTGTTGGCGAACAACCACCACCGACCCACGTCGGGGTGGGCGCGGATGTCGTGCCCGGTCAACGTGGGCGAGCCTGACGACCCGCAGCGGGTCCGCAGCACCCTTGGCGAGGCGCTCGGTCTCGAGAACGATCCGCATGTGCACTACAGCTTCGTCGAACAGAAGCGCCAGACTCGGGTGACGCGTACCGGTGCTGAGGTCCACCGGGATGGACTCTTCGTGGAGCTGAGTGGCTACGACACGATGGTGTTTATGGACATTCGCAAGACTGATGCTGTTCGACCGATGGTCGAAGCGGACGGTGAGGAACGGCCCTCGCAAGACGCCAATCAGTCGGACGAGGAGGCGTCTGCATGACCGAAGTCTGCGTCCACGGCCACTACTATCAGCCGCCTCGGGTCGATCCTTGGACCGGTGTGATCGCGCCTCAGCCCTCTGCTGCCCCTTTTCGAGACTGGAACCATCGCATCGCATCGGAGTGCTACGCACCCAGTGGTGCCGCCCGCCTGCTGGGCCCCGACGGCCGGACCCGCTCGGTGAGAAACACCTATGCGTCGATGAGCTTCGACATCGGACCAACGCTCCTCAACTGGCTTGAGCGTGAGCGGCCCATCGTGCTGGATGCCCTCCGTGAAGCCGACCGAGAGAGTGCGGCGGTCTTCGGTCGGGGCTCGGCGATGGCGCAGCCCTATCACCACCCCATTCTCCCGCTCTGCGACGACATTGACCGCCGGACAGAGGTGCGTTGGGGGCTCGCTGCCTTTGAGCGAGTCTTCGGACGCATGGCGGACGGCATGTGGCTCTCCGAGACGGCCGTCGATGTGCCGACGCTTGAGACGGTGGCCGCGGAAGGGGTCTCCTTCGTGATCTTGGCGCCGCACCAGATTGCCTCGGTGAGGGCTCCAGGCGAGTCCTCTTGGCGAGAGGTGAGTGAGCCCGAGGTCGCCAATCGTGCCTTTGTGGTGGGTTTACCGTCGGGGCGTTCAATCCTGGCCGTGGCCTACGACGCCACGGTGTCTCATCAGATCGCATTCGATGGCTTGCTGGAGAACGGTGACCGTCTGGCTGAGCGCTTGGTCGAGGCGAGCCACAAGACGGGGCTTGTGTGCGTCGCGACAGACGGAGAGAGCTACGGGCACCACCATCGATTCGGGGAGATGGCGCTGGCCTACGCTCAGGAGCGCATCGAGGCCAGCCCGGACTGCCGCCTCACCAACATGGCCTCGTGGTTGGAGCGACATCCACCGACCGCTCACGCCCGCGTGCGCGAGCCGAGCAGCTGGAGCTGCGCACACGGGGTGGGCCGCTGGATGGAGGACTGCGGATGTCGGATGGACCACCAGCGGGGGTGGCATCAGGGGTGGCGTGGACCACTCCGGAGTGCGCTGAACGGCCTTCGTGACGAGGCGCGGCACGCCTTGTCTGGGTCGGGTCAGGCCCTCTTCGACGATCCTCAAGCCGCTCGCGATGACTATGGGCTCGTGGTGGATACACCCGAGGCCTTTCCATCCTGGTACTCCACTCGAGAGGGTGCCGACCCCGATGTCCACCGCGCGCATCAGTGGCTCGAGATCCAGCGGCTCCTGCTGGGGATGTTTACGAGTTGCGCTTGGTTCTTCGATGAGGTCACGGGCATCGAGCCGCTTCAGAACATCCGGCTCGCTGCAGCATCCATTGCAAAGATTCGGACACTCTGTGGTGTCGACCTAGAGCCCGCATTCCGGGCATCGCTGGAGCGAATTCCGAGCAACCTGGGGACCGACCCGTTGTTGGAGGTCCTCAAGGCCAGCCTGAGCTGTCATCGCTCCGAGGCTGCTGGGCCGAAAAACGGGCCCCTGGGGGCGCGGCGTGCGGGGGTTCTTCATGCGGTAAGTGCCCTGGACGGCTCGGGACCTGTGGGCGACCTTGATGGTGCGGTTCCCTTTGTAGACTGGCTGGCTGAGGCCGGCATGTCGCTCTGGCAGGTGCTGCCCCTTGTTCCGGTAGACGGTCACGGTAGCCCCTACAGCACCTGGTCGACCTTGTCGGGTAACCCCGACTTGGTGGGTCTTCAGTGGTGCATCGAGGCGGGTTTGCTTCCGTCGGGCACGTCTCTTCCTCGGTCTGAGAAGGTGGACTACCGTGAGGCCGCGGCATCCAAGCGCGCCCTCATAATCGCGGCGGGTCGCTGCTTGCTCGACCGGCCGAGTCATCCGCTGCATCGCCCGCTCCAGGACTTCATCGCCTCCGCAGCCTGGGCCCGCGAGGCGGCCTTGTTTCGCGCGCTGAAGACCGCAAGCGGCGGGGCCGAGTGGTGGGACTGGCCCGATGACCTCCGTACGCGCACGCCCGCCGCACTGGAGAAGGCCCGCGCCGTGCACGCACGCCGCATCGATGAGTGGTGTGCGGCCCTGTTCTTGTTCGAGCGCCAATGGAGTGAGGTGCGTCGGTATGCGGAGTCTCGCGGCATTCGAGTGGTGGGCGATGTGCCCATCTATGTGGGGCACGACAGCGTCGATGTCTGGGCGAATCAGAGGCTCTTTCAGCTCGACACCACGGGACGTCTGACCCACGTGGCCGGCGTTCCTCCTGACGCCTATTCCGAGACCGGGCAGCTCTGGGGCAACCCGCTCTACAACTGGGACGCGATGGCTGCCGAAGGCCACCAGTGGTGGGTGGACCGGGTGGGTCGGCTGCTCGAGCACTGCGACGCCGTGCGCATCGACCACTTTATTGGCTTGTCCCGGTATTGGTCGGTCAGCGCTGAAGAGGAGACGGCGGTCAATGGCGCCTGGATACCTGGTCCCGGACGCCGGTTCTTTGATGACCTTGAGCGCGGGCTCGGTCCCTTACCGCTCATAGCGGAAGACCTCGGTAGCGTGGACGAGGGGACGATTGCCCTCCGGGACGGTCTGGGTCTCCCGGGTATGCGGGTCTTGCTGTTTGGGCTGACGGGTTCGTCGAATGAGGTGCATCATCCGCGCAACTACCCGGACAATTGTGTGGCTTACTCGAGCACCCACGACAGCCCCACGGCGCTGGGGTGGTGGCAGAGTCTCACCGACCTCGAGCGCAACAACACGGGCATTGGTGGTCCGGCAGAAGCCGTGGCAGAGACCTTCGTCGACATGATCCTGAGCTCCAGCGCACGCTGGGCGATCATCCCGCTACAAGACATTCTCGGCCTGGGTGACGATGCCAGGATGAATCGCCCCGGTACGATGGACGGCAACTGGGCGTGGCGTCAGCCGTCAGGGTTGCGTCTAGAGAACATCGCGCCGGCCCTTCGCGCGAGGATTCAGAATGCGGACCGCCTCTCAACAGAGGGCCCACAGTAGCCCTGCGGTCTGGGCCCAGGGCCCTCGCGGAGCAACCCGGCCGCTTGTGGGCCGATGGTGGCCGAGGAGCCCTGACGTTACCGGGTGATGGATGACGAGTGACTCACCAGACCATGTCGCAAGCGTGACGCGCTACTACGCTCGAAACACCAAAAAATTCCTACGCTTTGGTGAGAACGAGGCCTACCCAGCCATCCACATTGCCTTGTGGCCCGAGGGTGTGGAGCGCGTTCAGGAGGCCCTCTCTGTCGCCCATCAACTCGTCGCCGAGGCCATTCAGGGGCATGCCACGAAGGTCCACAAGGTGGTCGACCTTGGGTGTGGCATGGGGGCAGCATTGGGGTTTTTGGCCGATCACCTTGATGGCGCTCCGGAGCTGATCGGGCTGACCCTGGGCACACCCGTTCCGAATAGCCCCCACATTCTCTCCGGTCGGATGATCATCCACCAAGCTGATTTTCACCAAGCGGACCAGGTGGTGGAGGAATGTGACGTGGCCTTTAGCATCGAGGCCGTGGCACACTCGGCTGACCTCGACGCCTACCTCGGCGCTGTCTCTCGACTGCTCAGGGCTGGCGGCATGCTGATCATCCTCGACGACTTCGCGGTCTCGGCAGAGGCTCCATCGCACTGGCTGAAGGTCTATCGCCGCCACTGGCTTGCACCCGGGGTGCTGCCGCTCGATCAGGTCACTGCTCTCGCGGCCCGACATGGACTCCACCTGACGCTCAGTCGAGATCTCACGCCGTGGATTCGGTTGGGTCGGCCTCGCGATCGACTGCTGCAGTGGACACGCCCGCTGTGGGGTTGGCTGGCCGCCTTCTCGGACTACGCCAAGTCGCTGTCCGGTGGCGATGCCCGGCAGCGCTGCTTGCGGTCCGGTGAGACCCAGTTTCGGATGCTGCAGTTCACTCGGGCGTGAGCCCCAGGGCGAGCGTGTGCGGGCGGCCTGGCGCGGTATCGTGGGCCCACTATCGGCGGGGTTTGGCACCCCCTGAGGGGGTTTATCCATCGGCGCTGATCGGGTAACTTGAACAGGGGAGCGCCTCAGTGAGCGACGACACAGACAACGGGCCAGACTCATCAGCCGATACACTTCCGTTGCCGGCGGGTAGTTCACTGATCACGCTTCCGACCGAGCAGATGCCATCGGCCTTCACCGACGGCATCGAAGACTCCGAGACGCAGTTTGCAGAAAGCCCGCAGCGATATCGACGCCAGCACACGCTGGGCCGGGGCGGCAATGGCCTCGTCATCTCGGTCTTCGACAAGAAGATGCAGCGGCCTGTAGCGCTCAAGATCGCAAACACTTCGGCTGCAGAACGCAGTGCAAAGGTTCGATTTCTTCGAGAGGCACAGGTCACTGGCCAGCTGAGTCACCCCAACGTCATGCCGGTCTATGACATTGGGGCGGACACCGAAGGTCAGGTCTTCTTCACCATGAAGGAGGTGCAGGGGAAGTCGCTGCAGCACCGGATTCATGCCAAAACCGCAGGGTCGCTGGTGGAGCGACTGATGGTGTTTCGTCAGGTCTGCAACGCGATTGCCTTCGCCCACAGTCGCGGCGTTCTCCACCGGGACATCAAGCCCGCGAACGTGATGGTGGGAGAGTTTGGTGAGGTCCTGGTGGTGGACTGGGGGCTGTGCAAGGTCCTCGGTGAGTCGATTGAGGACTACAGAGATCTGGCGGGAGACATGGAGGCTGATGCGCTCACGACGCGCGAGGGCGAGATTACCGGTACACCCGCGTACATGGCGCCGGAGCAGGCCTTGGGGGACAACGACAAGCTCAGTCCTCGGACGGATGTCTATGCACTGGGCGCCTTGCTATACACGCTGCTGACCGACCAGGCGCCGTTCTCGGGGGATGTCGCGGACGTCCTGATCAAGGTCGCCCGGGGAGACGTTGTTCCGGCACATGAAGTCCGTGGCGGCGTACCGGTTGAGCTCAGTGCGATCGCTGCGCGTGCCATGAAGTCCAGACCAGAGGATCGATACGCCAACGTCGGGCAGCTCTCTTCCGACGTACAGGCCTACCTCGAGCAGCGCCCTGTGAGTGTGTTTCGGTACAGCCTCATGCAGCGTGCGGCCAAGTGGGCGGAGCGAAACAAGCGCGTGGTCCGGCCGGTCGCATTTACGGCGGCGCTGGCGTTGGTGGTCCTGTTCTCGGGTGCACTCTTGCACTACAACCGGGTCGCTGAGGCGCGTGATCTTGCCATCGCGGAGGCCGCGAGGGCCACCCGCGCCGAGCGGCTTGCGCGCATTGAGGCCCTGAACGGTCGCGCAGCACTCGCCGCTTCGGAGGCGCTGACCGGTCGGGCGGGTGCGGCCCTTGAGCAACTGCGCTCCCTCAGGACTCGCCTGGTCAAGCTCGACGCCGATACCCTGCGGGCCGATGTCGGCATGGCCATGGTGAAGCGCTCGGCGGTGGTGCCGTGGACCCGTAGAGGTCAGGCACCCGATGGAGAGGCGCCCAACCTGAGCTTCTCCGACTCGGGGGAGGAAGTCGCCTGGATCGCCAACGGAGAGATTCAGATTCTCGGACGAGCCTCGGGAGATGTCCTCCGGTCTTGGCCGCTCCCCTCGGACACCCCCCCTCTTCTCGGCCCTTGGGAGGGTGGTGTTCCCTGGGTGGTGACGCTGACCGGGCGTCGTCTTGAGGGGTGGCACCCCGCCTCGGGGCGGGTCATCAGCCTGGGTGACGACAGCTGTCGGATGATTCGGCGCAGCGTCGGTAAGCGATGGATCGCTGCATGGTGCGATAATCAGACGCTTCGGACTTGGGCTTGGGACACCATGGAGTCCGTAGGCCGGTTCGGGTTGGATGCGGTGGAGGTTCGACCGCAGGCTGTCAGCGATGACGGTCGACGAATCCTGGCCCTGCTGTACAAAGACTCATACTCGCAGCACGACTCGCGGCCGGTGGTGCTTGAGGAAGGACGGGAGATCTGGGCAGACGAGGGCCGAAGTACGGTCATGGCGCTTGCGCCATCAGGACGCTGGCTGGTGACGTCTTCACCCTCCGGATTCGAGCTGCACGACATCGACAGGAGGCGATCGGAGTCGGTTCAGGCGGAGGCCTCGGGTGCCTTCCTCTGGTCTGCAGACTCGACTCGCTTTCGGGTGGTGACACAGAGCGGCGTTGTCACGGAGTATGCGGTGGGAAGAGGGGGCTTAGTCCAGAACACCCAGGTTCGGTTCGCTCTCACCGGCTCCGTTCAGTACGCCGCAGCCGACGCGGGTCTGACCTCGCTCGCTCTTTCTTCGGATGAAGACATCAGCCTCTACGAGGGGGAACCCACGAACACCCCTATCGCTGACCTTCAACTCAGCACCGAGTCCTTGGCTACGGTGGAGGCGGCGCTTTCGCCCGGTGGAGAGCTCATTGCCGTGGGAACTGAGAACGGGACGATCTATCTGCTTGATGCGGAGTCGGGGATCGTCCTTCGCGACCTGGCCCGCCCCGATCGACCCGTCCGAGGCTTGAGCTTCAGCCCCGATAGTGCTCGACTCATCAGTGGTCACTGGGATGGTGCTGCCAGGATCTGGGATCTGAGAACGGGCGAGGTGGTGCGAGAGTTTCGGCCGACCAAGGACTCTCCCTCGGGCGGCACCCCAAAGGTTACTGAGGTGCTCTTTCTCGACGACGACCGGGTCCTCCTGACGGGAGGAGATGGCCACCTCGGGATTTGGTCTTCATCAAGCGGTGAGCTTCTGCAGGACTTCTCGGGCGCCGTGAAGTACGCGTGGGACAGCAGCTTCAGCCCCACGGGTCAGCGCCTTCTGGTGACGGACCGGCTTGGCTTTGAGTCGGACCGACGGGGGGTCGTGATTGACCTCTCGACGGCGGCCACCCGAGATCTCGAGGGTGCGGTTCATGCCTACGGCTCAGCGGTGTCGCCCGACGGTGAGTACTTTGTGGTCACGGCGGAGACGGGACCTGCGTGGGTGTACAACCAGAGAGGCGAGCCCGTCACCCGGCTGGAGATCCCCACCCCGCCCTCTCTCTCCGCGAGCTGGTCGGCAGACGGGTCGTTGGTGGCGGTCTCGGACTTCAGCGGCAATTACCAGATCTGGGAGACGGACACCTGGGACCTCGTCGCGTCGTTCGGACAGGGCATCCTGGTGAGCTCCTTGCTCTTCGAACGGAGCGGGCGAAGCCTGAGGTTGGTGACCCACTCGGGCGAGATCTATGCCCTTGATCTCAATCCATCCGACCGCCCTGTGGCCACGGGCCCCGCGTGGCTTCAAGCGGCACGAGATAGGGTCAAGGCGGGTGAGCTCCAGGCTGCGCACGCCCTGGCTGCCGCCGAGCCCGCCGAGAATACACTGGCTCAGATTTGGGTGTCCGCCCTGAGCCAGCGCAGTCAGGACGACTAGCTCACCCCTGGAGGAGAGTACCTCGAAGAGAGAGGCGAGTTAGTCCCTCAGGACGAGCAGAGAGGCTACCCATGGGACGGAAGTCCAAGATCACACGAGCACCGCCGCTGGACTGTCGTGATGATCTCACGGGAAGTCTCCGTCACGCATGGACCATGCTTGTGGCCGGCGCGACGGAGCGGGGAGCGCCGTTTCATCTCCCGAGCGTGGCCACGGTAGACCAAGAGGGGCGGCCACAGGTCCGTATCGTTGTGTTGCGTCACTGTGACCCCGAGCGTCGGACGGTTCGCTTCCACACCGATGTCCGATCGTCCAAGGTCGAGCAGCTCTCGGAGCGACCTCAGGGGGCGCTCGTCTTTTATGACAAGTTCCACAAGATTCAGGTGCGCCTTGAGGTGATGCTGCGCCTACTCCAGGGGGACGACCTCGATCGCGCGTGGGCTGAAGTGCACCACTACAGTCGGGAGTGCTACCAAGTCGCGAGCGGGCCGGGGACTCCTGTCGCAAGCCCGTGCGACATTCCGGTCGATGTGACGGGCTCGCACGGCGGACGCGACCATTTCGCGGCCGTTGAGGGGGAGGTCCTCTCCCTCGAGTGGCTCTATCTATCGGCGGACTACCATCGCCGCGCGCGGTTCGTCTTTGACGGTGAGCGGGTAGACGCCCAATGGATCTTGCCCTGATCGTTTCGGCGGACGAATAAGCGCACCTCGGGTGTCGAGTGAGCGAGGGTTCGGTGAATGGATGAGAAGTTCTGCGCGCGGTGCGGACGGCGTATGACGCCAAGAAAGCAGTGGGCGGAGACCTGGGATTCCGTCAGGTATTGCTCAAAGGCGTGTCGGACCCTGCGACTTCGGCCCATTGACCATGCCTTGGAGAAGGCCATGCTGGAGCTGCTAAACCAACGGGGGAGAGGCAAGAGCCTGTGCCCGTCCGAGGTCGCGCGGTCTGTGGGGGGCGAGGGCTGGCGCGATCTGATGGAATCGAGCCGGATGGCCGCTCGCCGGCTGGTGGCGCGGGAGGTCGCTGTGGTCACTCAGGGTAATCAGCCGGTGGATTGTTCGACCGCCAAAGGCCCTATCCGGGTCGCGCTCACTGAACGCTAGGCGGCACGGCGGACGGGCGCAGCACAAGGGGCCTTCCGGGTCGCATTATCGACGGCATGGCGGACTTGTTGGAGCAGGTGTTCCGTGGTCAGCCCGAGCTCACTCATGGTCTGGGACGCACTCGGTAGATCGGCCGGCCGCCGGGCGTAGGCCGTGACCTCGAGACGGATGATCCGCGGCTCACGCTTGGAGAGATCGCCTGGCGATGCTGTGAGCTGTGTGCCCACATGCGCTCGGGGATCCCAGCGGTCGGTGACTCGGTCGAGGGCGCCTGCAAGGTCGAGCTCGGCCAACAGGGCCCAGCCATCCGCACACGAAGTACGATGGGGCATAAGGCCGAGGCGCACGCTTGTGGTCCTCGCATAGAGCCTGCCCTCAAAGGAGAGCACCGTTGACTTTGCGGAGAGGAACGAAACCTCGAACTGGGGTGGCGGTGGCGGTGGCGGGTCGGTGGGGATCTGCAGCAGTCGCCGCCTGGCCTGACCCCGGTACCGGTAGAAGAGGGAGCGCTTGTCAAAGGCGGATGCCGACCAGAAAATCTCAAGGGCAACCCCCCAGATGGCGGCGTCGCTGGTCATCTGGAGCAGAAGGATGCCCATGCGCGTCCAGTACTCGGATATCCAGTAGTCTGGGTCTACAGGCAAAGGGTCGCTTCTCTCGGAGGGGTTATCGGATAGGGAGGTCGAGCTTGGCTTGCCGGTTACGCACTCCCGGTCAGGACAATCTTCGCACCAACGCTCGCGCGACCACTCCAGGGCTTCGATTCGTGGCATCTACCGTCTCATGAGCGCATTCGTAGAGCGGCCGTCTGTTGCGATGAAGGGCCTGTAAGGTCTGCAGGTCGGGGATCGGTTGCTCCATGAACTCGGGATGGCGCTCGGGTGCTTGCTCGACGGCCCAGATGGCCGCCTCTTGGAGGTCAAGCCAAGCCCGCTTCACGACCACAATCCTGGCCCGTCGACACAGCGACTCGATCACGTGGGCTGTGGGGAGGTGCCCGTCGGGGAGGCCCACCACGCTGCAGGGCCTTCGAGCAAGCGCCCTTAAAATCTCATCTTCCTCCGCTGCACCCCAGTCGGGATTTTCGAACCCCACACCTCTCAGCGCGCGGTGCTGATCGAGCCGATGGGCCGTGTTCTCGTAGATGTCGATGTAGGGCCAGCCAGCGAGCGCGGCGATGCACTTCCCGATGTGCGGCGCCCCTGTGCCGAAGAAGCCACACAGGAAGACGGGGGTGTCGAGGGCCCTGCTCGGAGTGGGGTCGAAGTACTCGCCGTAGGGGTGCGTGGGCATGGGTCCTGGGGTTAGTCGTGTCAGGACGCTTGGTCGGCCAGCGAGCCAAGCTCTCGCCAGCAGGCCGTTGGCGGCCAGACGAGGGTACGAAACTCGCCGCGTTCACCGAGTCTGTCGACGCCCTCGGGAAGCGCATCCAGCCACCGCTGGTCGAAGGTGTCGCCTGCCTGGCAACGTTCGGTCAGCGCCTCATCGGAGACAGAGGCGATCTCCGCCCGTGCTCCCGAGTTGAAGAAGGTCCTCTCGAGGTGCGGCTGGGCGGCCTGCCACACCGGAAAGACCGGCTCGATCCCCAGCCCAGTGAGGGCCGGGCCGATGTTGTCCAAGCGCCACTGCCGGACGTGCTCGAGGCGAACATCCGGAAAGGCCATGTGTCGAATCGGACGCTTTGTAGCCAGCAGCTTGAGCCCGGTGAGGAGTCGCTCGATGTAGCTGGAGTCCGAATACAGCGGCGTCAGTAGCAGGTCGATCGACATCATTCGTGCCTGAGACTTGATGGTGTCGATGGGGATATCGTGGGGGGTGACCATGCCCGTCTCCCCGTCGAAGGTCGTCATCAAGACCACCGGTCGGGGGTTTCCTCGGGCCATCTCCGCGAGAGCCAAGAAGGACTCAAGGCCGCCCGACCAGTAGAGGACGTCACAGGCGTCGCTGGACGATTCGATGCTCTCCACCCAGGGGTCTTGGCGCAGCTCTTGGCGGTGTGCTTGAGGGACACGACTGTGTCCGAAGGGGCAGTGGCGGCAGCCACACCCACAGCAGCGTGGTCGCGCACGAAGAGCGATGGCAGTGAAGACACGGTAGCCGCTGGAGGGGTCGATGTAGCTCAGCTCACCTGCTTGGCAGGCGGCGGTGTGTCGGCTGTCGGTGTTCAAGAGGGATCCCCGTCCCCGTCCCGAGGTTAGGCCCCGGCCGGTCGGTGGTACGACACGTGGCGAAGCGTGTAACATCCTCAGAGGGTCATATTTGGTCGAGAAATCCCGTCGCCATTGACCGGGGAGTACATGGCGATGGGTAGGTTGAGACAATCGGAGTATTTTGCGGGAGGCACCTATGGATTTTGACTTCAACGATCACACAAACTACCCCTTCATCGCGCACCTAGAGGCGCACGCCGAAGCGCTTGTTGCCGAAGGATGCGCCCTCGATGATTCAGCCTTTTTTCCACTGCCCCAAGACGACGAGGAGTCCAGCGGCGACGGGTTCTTCGTATGTCCGATTTTTCTGAACGCCCATGAGGATGACGTCCCTGCTGAGATTCTCGCTCGGGGGCGTGCACGATGCCCTTCAGCAGCGCGTATCCTGGGAACGATTGAAGGCCTCAAGTTGGGTGGCTACATGGCCCTACCACCGGGTGGGTCGGTTGAAGCGCGCTCAGAAGAGCGGGATGATGACGTTGTGCGCGCCTATCTGGCCGTGCAGCTACCCGACGACGAGCGGGCGCAGTGGGAGGTGGGCACCGTCCGGCTAATCGATCCTCGCCTGCCGCTGGGTACAAGCAACACCAGCGCAAACCGACGCTTGGTGCTCATTGTCGATGTGAAGATGGGCTTTCCGATCCCCGACCGCGCCCTGCACCACTGGGGGCCAGAGCTTCCGCCTGAGGGGGAGGAATAGGAGGGCGGTCACAGGGTGGCTGTCAGTAGGAGATGCCTACGAGGACGGTGTCGAGTGAGATGCCGAGATCGGTCAGTCGGCCGCCGACTTCCTCAGGGGAATGCTCGGACTTTGGCGGCTCCAAGGGTGGAGCGTCGGTGATCGCGATGATTCGGCGGTTCTTGCTCTTCCAGTCGAGTCGACCCGCGGTTTCCCATACAGCATCGTAGAGCGACTCAGGCCAGTCGCATCCATGGGTATCGACCACACCGGCCCACAGGTCATCCTCCGTACTGAGTAGGCTGGTGGATGCGCCAAGATCGATGAGTCCCCCTGGGTTGATCGCAAACCATGCAGGGTCGTCGCAGCCTTGATTGTCGCCAAAAGAGGCCATCGCGATGTGGCCGTTGTTGGACTTGACCTCTGCGATGATGTCGGCCACCGCCGCCTGTACGGCCTCTGTGTCGTCCCGCATGGAGCCCGTGGTGTCGAGCAAGATCGCGACCTCCATGCCGTCCGATCCGCCCGACTGGACCGCATCGAGAATGGCGCCGCCCACCTGATCTGCGCTCCCTACAGTGGATGTCTCGGCGGTTCGGGGTGGGGCCTCACCCTCCCCGTCAGCCGCGCTGCCCGAGGACCCGCTGAGCGAGGCGAGGCTGTCTCGAGCATCGCAGTCAACAACGAAGGCTTCACCAATCACTTCCTTCTGAGCCTCCAGAGCGGCCATCAACAGCTCGTCTGCACCAGGGCCGCTGATGTCATCTCGAGTCAAGTCGGCAAGGTCTAGGAGGGAGCTTAGGCACATCTCACCGTCCGCTGCATCCGCGAGGGCGTTGAGGACTTTGTCGCAGCCGGTGAGACCAAGGACGGGGAGACAGGCGAGCAGAGGCAATGCCTTAGGCGCGTGCATGAGAAACCTCCAGTGGGGTGAGCTTGAACGCCATCGTACGCTACGAAGGGGCAGAATAGAAGTGGGCTGATTTCGGATAGACTCCTTCCGGAAGCCCAGAGGACGATCATGGACGAGCCAGAGCAGCGGCTAAGCGGCCTAGACTCGGCACCGTCGTCATGGGCGGCGCGCGGACTTCAGCTTTTGCTGGGGCTTTTTCTGGGCTTTCTCGTCCTCGAGGCTTCGCTTCAGGTCGCGGTGAGGACGGACGCGCCGGCGTTTCTCTCGAATCCCGAGGCCTACGCGCATCCACTCTGCGATGAATGGTACTGGCGCACGCGAGCCGCACAAGCCAGCCCGACACCATCGCTCCGACTGCACCCACGCCTCGGATGGACGCGTGAAGAGGGTCCCAGCCCAGGAGATGGTGTCTGGGTTCCCAACCCGGGGGTCGATGGAGCCGCTGTCGTGATGCTCGGAGATAGCTTTATCGCCGGAACAACGGTGCGCCGGCACCGGATTGCGTCGCTCGTTCAGGAGATGCTGGTTGCAGAAGGGTACCCCGCCCGTGTTGAGGATCTCTCCGTTGGGGGCTTTGGGTTGGGGCAGGTGCTTCTGCGCCTCGAGATGCGCGCCGAGACCCTAGATAAGGGAACACCCGTTGTCATTGGGCTGCTCACGACAGACATCGATCGCGCCATCCTTAGTGTGCGCGATGCACCAAAACCAAGGCTGGAGCAGACAGCCAAGGACGGCCTGGTGGTCCACGCTGACCACCTCATTAATCCAGTTCAGAGGCCGGCTTTCAAGCTCTTGTCTTGGGCTCGATGGCGCCGATATTGGGACGGAGTTGAGGCCTCTGCGGTGGGGCTGGCTCACCCCGAATGTCGGGTGGAAGAGAAGAAGGTGCTGGCGCGGGCGTTGCTGGGTAGGATGGCGCAAACCTGTACGAAGCATTCGCTTCGCTGCCTTGTTTTGCCGATGCTTCGGCAAGAGGACTTGGCTCGGCCGTTGGGGTGGCGCGAGGAACTGCTGACTCGCCACGCGGAGGCGGTCGGACTCCAGGTCGTATCGCTGAGATCTCGCCTCGAAGCCACGCAGGCGCCGCTGTTCCGAGAGGATCGTCACCCCTCAGCGGACCAGAACAAGCTCATCGCCGAAGCGATCACTGCCTGGATAGCCGACGCGAGCTAGCGCCGTCCCGGCGGCGCAGCCTAGCCATTACACACCGGATTAGCCTCGCACACTCGCTCGACTGCGTCGCACCAGCCGGTCCCGCACTCGTCGCCCGAGAGGCAGGCGTCACCCTCGCCCTTCAGCGGCTCGCACTGTCCACTTCCAAACACATCACACCAGCTGTCGCTGCAGTCCCCGAGAACCGTGTAGGTTGACGACTCGTAGCAAACGTCGCCGACGTCGATTGGCGTGGTTGACTCCCGCGTACACACGCCCGAGATACACGAGGAGCCCGTCTTACAGAGCTGAAGGGGCCCGTCGACGGAACACGTCTCGCCATCCTCGGTCACGGCTCGACACGTTCCAGTCGCGTCCAGGGTGGGGTAGGGCCGACACGCTCCCGTGCCGTCATCGATGCAGCAGAAGGCCTCGGTGGGGCTACAGGTGCCATAGTACAGCCCTCCAAAGCCATCGGCGACGGGCTCACAGCGGTCACCGAGCAATCCTGTCCGCTGAATGAAGCGGCGTTGTTCGTCGCCACCTGAGGGCGCGGCGATGGCGAAGCAGGTGCTGTCGGTAAGGGCTTGTCGAAGCTCGGCGCCGCAGGCGGCTTGCTCAAGCTCATCCAGGCAGGCCCCTGCGCCCACGCCATCGATGCTCACCGTCGCTGCCTGTGCCGCCTCAACCCAGCCCCCCATCCAGGTACGCTCCATGAGGGTCTCGACGAGCTCCGGACAGGTCTCCGGCGTCAACGCGGTGTTTGGCGGCATGTCCCCGACCCGATCGACGACCAAGGTGCTCTCTCGCCAGTTCTGAAAGTACCAGGCTTGTGAGCTTTCGTCGCAGCATCGAAGCAGGGCGTCGCAGATTCCCCCCGCGGCTGCCCGAAGGAGATCGCTTGGGCCTCCCTCGAAAGGCGATGGTTCGCCCGAATCCACCGAGTCAGGGGATGCCGTACCGGAGTCGGAGAGCGCCGGCTGCACGGGTCCTTCGTCGCGGGTGGAAGAGGTCGGGGTGGCACAAGCGCTCAGCGCTAGGGACAGAAGGAGAAAGCAAGCGTCGCGCATGGATACCTCGGGCGAGCGGGGCATCTAATGTACCAGCAAGTAGATTGCGAGCGTTTGCTGCCAATCGAGCGCGATGTGGGGCGATCAGTGACCGAGGTAGGTATACCCGTCCATCGTGTTTCGATAGAGGGCCAGCATCTCGCCAGCCTCACGCCGACTGATTCGTCCGTCCTTGATGGCGAGCTCGGCGGCGGCCCGCACACGGTTGACCAGCGCCTTGCGCTCGTAGGAGACGTAGTTGGTCACATCCTCAACGGTGTCTCCCTCGACCACCTGCTCGAGGTGCCACTCACCGCTCTCATCCACGTGGAGGTGAACCGAGTGAGTGTCGCCAAACAGGTTGTGCAGATCGCCCAGAATCTCCTGGTACGCGCCCACAAGGCACACAGCGAGAACATATCGCTCACCCCCTGCGACAGGGTGTAGCTCCAGCACCCGCTTCACATCTCTGCGGTCGACAAAGCGGTCGAGCTTTCCGTCGGAGTCGCAGGTGAGGTCTGCTATGACGCCCCGTGCGACAGGCTCCTCGTCCAGCCGATGAATCGGTAGGCAAGGAAAGATCTGCTCCACCGCCCAGGTGTCGGGCGTGGACTGGAACACTGAGAAGTTGCCATAGTAGGTGTCGGCCAGAATGGTCTGGAGGATGTCGAGCTCGTCCGGCACGTAGGTCTGCTTGTCCGCCAACCGCTTGATGCGAATGCAGGTGTGCCAGAAGAGCGCATCAAGGCGCGCCATGTCACGCAGGCCGAGGAGGCCCATGATGAACGCCTGGCGGGCCCGAAGACGAACGTCGTTCGCATCGTGCCAGGTCTCTTGGAACGTCTTTTGTGTGATGCCTTGGTAGATGTCGTAGAGCTCCGCAATCAGCTCATGATCCTCGTCGTTTGGGGGGCTCGGGGGTCCACCGAGCGGCAACGACTCGACGCCGAGGACGTCAAACAAAAGGATGGAACAGTGGGCAGCGGTCGCCCGGCCCGACTCGGTGATGATGTCCGGGTGCGCAAGGCCAGCCTCGTTGCAGGCGTCCGCAATGTGGCTCACCACGTCCTCCGCGTATTGACCCTCGGTGTAGTTGCAGCTTGAGTCAAACACCGTTCGTGAGCCGTCATAGTCCACGGCCAGCCCACCTCCGACATCGATCATGCCCATGGGTGCACCCAGCCTCACGAGCTCAACATACAGGCGGGTCGCCTCTCGAAGCGCCTGCTTGAAGGTCTTGATGGCGGGGACCTGACTACCGATGTGGAAGTGGAGGAGATGAAGACAGTCGAGAAAGTCGGCCTCCTTGAGGCGATCGACCAGCTCCATGATTCCCAGCGCGGACAGACCAAACTTGGCCTTGTCGCCAGCCGAGTCCTTCCAGCGACCGTGTCCGGTGACGGAGAGCTTGGCGCGAACGCCGACCTTCGGACGGAGGCCGAGGCGCCGGCTGACCTCAAGGATCGTGTCCAACTCTGACAGCTTCTCGATGACGATGACGGTCTCACGCCCCAGGCGTTGTGACATCAGCGCAAGCTCGACGTACCGCCGATCCTTGTAGCCGTTGCAGATGATCAAGGTCTCGGGGTCCTCGACGACGGAGAGCGCGAGCAAGAGCTCGGGCTTGGAGCCTGCCTCAAGTCCGACGTGGTGTCGCCCTCCGAGGCTGAGGATCGACTCCACGAGCTGACGTTCTTGGTTCACCTTGATGGGGTAGACCCCGCGATAGCGACCCTGGTATTCGCTGTTAGCGATGGCATCAGCAAAGAGGCTGTTGAGCAGATCGAGGCGACCCTGAGCGATCTGGGGCATTCGGAGCAGCAGGGGGAGCTCGATACCTCGCTCGACCATCTCCTCGGTGATCTCGTGCAGGTCGACGTCTCCGCCCTCCTGCCCGTTCGGCGTGACCACGAGGTGTCCAGCCTCATTCACCTTGAAGAGGCCGGCCCCCCAGTAGGGGACCCCGTAGAGCTCGGCGCTGTCTTGGATCGTCCAACGCATGGCGACTCCCTAGTCGTTCAGGAGGTAGGCAAAGATGAGAGGCGCCACGATGGTCGCGTCCGACTCGATCATGAACTTTGGCGTGTCGACATCGAGCTTACCCCAGGTGATCTTCTCGTTAGGAACAGCACCCGAGTAGCCGCCATAGCTGGTGACGGCGTCTGATATCTGGCAGAAGTATCCCCAGAAGGGGGTGTCCTCGCGCTCGAGGTCTTGAATGATCGACGGCACGGCGCAGATGGCGAAGTCGCCCGCGATGCCGCCACCGATCTGGAAGAAACCAACGCTGGGCGTGCTCTGGTTCAGCCCCTCGGTCTGCCCGATGTACCACTGAATGAGGTGGGCCATCTGCTCTGTACCGGAGCATATGGCCCGGTGGTTGGGGAGCGTGCCGTCGATGACGCGCGCGGCGAAGATGTTTCCGCAGGTGGAGTCTTCCCAGCCTGGTGTGTAGATCGGAATGCCTGCACGTGCGGCGGCAAGGAGCCAGCTGTGCTCGGGGTTTTGGAAGTGCGCCTGCACCTCGGGCAAGGCCAAGACCTTGAGCAAAGCCTCGCTGGGCATGAGGGAGACACCGGTCTCACAGGCATCGACCCAGACGTCCTTCAGGTGGCTCTCAAGGTGACGAATGACAGTCTCTGGGATGCAGTAGTCGGTCACACGGTTCATGCCTCGAGCATAGAGATCGGCCTCGTCCTCGGCGCGGAGGGCCCGCCAGTTTGGGATGGCCTCGTAGGTGTCTCCAGCGAGCAGCATGAAGGCGTCCTCTTCGAGGTTTGCTCCGGTGCAGCTGATGGCGTGAATGAGCCCGGCGTCGATGGCACGCGCGACGCTTCGGCCGAGCTGAGCGGTGCTCATTGCCCCGGCCATCGTGAGCATCATCTTGCCGCCGGCTTGGATGTGGGTCTCGTAGGCGTGCGCGGCGGCTCGAAGCTCGCGGCTGTTGTAGTGAAGGTAGTGATGGTCGATGAATTCACGGACTCTCATCTCAGTCTCCTTGGCTCAGTACAGCAAGCCCACAGAGGGTGTAAAGAAGGCGGGCTCCCACGTTTGCGTCCCACTCGCCGGGACCCACCTCGCACAAGTCGAAGCCCACGACTCGGCGACCGGTAGCGGCCACCAGCTCCAGCAGGGTCATGGCCTCGTGCCACGTCAGGCCACCGGGCACGGGTGTTCCGGTGCCGGGGCAGAGTGCGGGCTCCAGACCGTCGATGTCAAACGATACCCAGATGGTCTCGGGGAGGTGCTTGAGGGCGCTGCCCAGGATGGCGCTCACGCTCTCACCGCGGTGCACCGCACGCCTGAGATCGTCATCGGTGAGCCATCGGATGCGGGGCTCGCGATCGGCCAGGGTTCGCTCGGCTCGGCCCAGGTCACGGAGACCCACCTGGAGCACGTTGGCCACGGCAGGGTCTTTGAGGACATTGAAGAAGATCGAGGCATGGGACTGCTCGAAACCCTCGTAGGCCACGCGGAGGTCCGCGTGCGCGTCCACGTGAAGGATGCCGAGGCCAGGGTGGCGTGCGGCAGCGGCCTGGATCGCACCGAGCGGTACGCTGTGATCGCCGCCCAAGATCGCGGGAATCTGTCCGCCTGAGAGTAGCGTGTCGACGCGATCGTGCAGTGCCTCGGCAATCTGTGCGCTCGACCGGTTGACGGTGGCGAAGGCCTCGGGGTCTCCCTCGCGGGCGGCTGATGCGGCGATGGCGGCCGCCGCACAGGCCTCTGCTATGGCGGGGGCCACGTTGTCGAGAGCGATGCCGGCTCGCCAGGGGTCGCCGAAGTGAGGCAGCGAGAGATCCACTTGGTAGGAGGCCTCGAGAATCGCCGCCGGTGCACCCGATGTACCGCCGCCGAAGCTCGTGGTCGCTTCCATCGGCACCGGGACGACCACAACGCGGGCATCGTCGACCCCATGAGGGAGACCAAAGAGCCCCTCGTGGTCGGCGGGAGCGTCCGGATCAAAGGCGTCAATCATGGGGTTGTCAGAAGCCACAAACAGGGACCTACGGTGCAGGTGTTGGAGATGACCGGATGCTGACGGAACCCTCACGTCTCCCGGGACTGCCTCAGGTATTCACCTTCGATGCCAATGGCACCCGATTTCGAGTGACAGCTTGTGAACAAACGGGAGGTACGGTTGAAGAGGCTGGACTCGTTAGCCTACCGCCAAAGGTCAGTGACCAATGATGCGCCGCTCGATCGAATCAAGGTCTGCATGGAGCGTCTGGATGCCCATGCTCACCAGCTGTTCCGCGAGCGCGCGAGCACGAAGGAGGTGGCGGTACGCCGCCGCGGGTTCACCTTGGGCGAGACGGACCTCGGCCAAGTCTCTCAGGTAGTGTGCATGATCGAAGGGCTTTCCCTCTTGGTACTGCTCTCGACCCAGGGTGAGGAAGTCGAGCTCGTCCAGCTTGCCTTGCCGAGCGAGTGCGACCGCGAGGCTCATCGCCATGTCCGCCTCGACGCTCGGAAACTTGCCCTCGAATACCTGAAAGGCGAACCGTAGGTTCCGCTCGGCCTCTTCGTGTCGTCCCTGCTGGTTTTGGAGGCCGCCGAGACACCCGGCTGCATTGCCCTGAATCAAGGTGGCACCGGCCTTCATGCTCTCGCGAATGACCCGCTCGAGCCCCTCCTCGGCCTCATCCATGCGTCCCATGCTCATCAGCACCCGGCTGCGGTCGATTCGGTTGACCAGCTCGGTCAGGACGTCACCGACCTGTCGCCTCAGGTCAACCGCGCGGTCAAAGTGCTGCAGTGCAGAGTCGTAATCCCCCAGATCACGCTCGAGGTTTCCGAGCTTGCTGAGTACCTCTCGAGGAGCGAGTGGGTCGGCTACAGACTCCAGGACCTCCAAAGCCTCAAGGTACAGTTGGCGTGCGTCCATCGGGCGACCGGACTTGGCGACCACATAGCCAAGCGCGCCCATGGAGGTGCCCATGTCCTGCCGATGGCCAGTGATTCGAAACAAGTCGACCGCTCGTTCGAGGTTGTCCATGCTCTCTTGGATGTTGCTCATGCCCGCGTGAAGCCAGCCCAGGGCGTGATGGACGTGAGCCAGCAGCAAGGGCGTCCGGTGGGGTGTGCACAGGGCCCGAGCGGCTTCCAGGATTTCAAGCGCCTCAACGTTGCGTCCGGCGACCCTCAGCTGTGCAGCCTCCTCCAGCCTTCGGTCGACCTCAAACATCGTGCGGGAGTCTTCGTCTCGAGGCAGGTTCGCAGCCACTTCGTTGATGTCCATGACGTCCTCGCCGAGCGGGCTTGCGTCCGCGGCCTCGGCCTGAGCGACCGCGGCGTCCACAGCTGACCGAGCCTCAGCGGCCCGCCCCATCATGCGGAGGCTCTTTGCGCGCAGCAGGTGGAGGCGCATCGCCAGCAGGTGAGGAACGTCCTCGCTGCCGAGGAGAGACTCGGTCAGCGTCAGCGCCTGAATCAGCGGACCTCGGGTCGACAGCACCCTCAGCGCGCCCATCGCACACTGCGTTCGAAAGGGCTCCTTCGCTGTACGCGTGGCGGCGATGAGGTTGTCGTAATTCTCATAGAGCGCGCGATTGGCGGAAGGGTCGGCGACGCGCACCCGCCCGGAGGCCTCAACGGGGGAGAACCCCGCAAAATAGGCGCCGTGGCGAGCGAATACCCCCGCCTGCGCCTGAGCGCCGGTCACCGGAGGCTCCTCCTCCGCCAAGCGCTTCGCCGCGAACTCACGGATGCTGACATACATCGACATCCGAGGCTGACCGTGGTCGACGGACTTGCGCAGCAGAGACTTCTCGAGCAGTGTTCCCACAACGTCCAAGGTCCATGGCGCCTCAGCCCATGGGCTCAGGTCGACGACGGCCTCGGCGGCGTCCATGGTGAAGCCGCCTCGAAAGCATGAGAGCTGCGCGAGGGCAGAACACTCCCACGGCTCGAGCCTCTGCCACGACCAGTCGATCAGGCTGAACAGTGTCGCTTGGCGATCCACCCGACCCCTTAGCTGGGTCCGTAGCAGCCGGAAGCGCTCACTCAAGCGGTCCCTGAGCTCGACCGGAGAGAGGAGTCGTGCGCGCGCTGCGGCCAGCTCAATGGCGAGAGGGAGTCGGTCCAGTGCGTTCACAATCTCGCCCACTACCGGCCGGGTTTCGGCATCATCAGACCAGGACCCGCCGTGCTGTCGTGCCAGTGCAAAGAGGAGCTCTACGGCCTCCGGCGCCGTCAGAGGCTCGATGGGAACCCGCACCTCCTCGGCGAGGGCCAGCGCCTCGCGTGTGGTGACCAGAAACTGCACATTGGGTGCGGCCCTCAGCCACGCGCCAAGGGTGGCGTGGCCGTGCTCGACCAGCTGCTCAAAGTTGTCGAGGACCACCAGCATTCGGCCACGGCTCCCGAGGATGGTGCCGACATGTTCGATGCTGTTCACCTTGCCTTGGAGCGGCAGCTGGATGCCAAGACTCTGCGCGACGGTTCCGACCAGGCTCTCGCTATCTGTCGCGTCGGACAAGTCGACAAACCATGCTCCGCCGGCCAGTTCGCGAGAGAATCGATTGATGATGCGACGGCTCAGGCGGGTCTTACCGGCGCCCCCGGTTCCAATCATGGAGATCAGCGGATCTCCGCTCAAGATGTGCTCAGCGAGGCCGGCAAGCTCGGGCTCGCGCCCCACAAAGAGTCCCTCATCGGTTGGAATGTTCCCGGACGGTGGGACCACGGTCACGGAGTTCGGGGTGCCTGTCGCCGGTTGTGTGATCTGCGTTGGCGCGTAGGGCAGTCCACCCGCTTGGGTGGCCTCATCTCCGAGGCGGTGCCCGATCCACTGGGCGATGGGCGGGAAGTGTCCGGCCACGGGGCGCAGGTCATCCAGTCGAATTCGGAGGGCTCGCGCGCTTCGGGGCCGGTGGTCGGGCTCTCGGCTGAGAATGGCGGCGACCACTCGCCCGAGGCCAGGAAGATGCTGATCGAGACGGGTCTCGTCTTCGAGGCTGATGAGACAATCCGGGATAGGCTCACCCGACTCCACCAGGCGATAGAGATACCGATCGCCCAGCGGGTTCGCGCCGAGGACCGCCGCCGCGATGACCAGTCCGAGCGAGAAGAGATCGGAGCGCTCATCAAGCGGTTGGCCAAGCAACTGCTCTGGCGACATCCAGTTGATGGTGCCGATGGCGAGGTTCCCTTCAGGAAGATGTTGCCCAAGCGGCGAGTCGAGCTTTGCGGCGATGCCAAAGTCGACCAGCTTGGGGACGCCGTAGCGCGAGACGATGATGTTGGAGGGCTTGATGTCTCGGTGCAGCATCCCACCCCGCTGCTCCGCTGGGGAGCCCGCGTGGGCTTGCTCGAGTCCGTTGAGCAACGCGATGAACAGGTCGAGGAGCGGTGCCGGTGGGATGGGCTCGGTTGCTGAGATTAGGCGATGAAGGGGCTCTCCGTCGACCCACTCCATGGCAATGTAGGGGTGCCCGTCGTCTTCATTTAGCGCGTACACATCCACGACGTTTGGGTGGTTCAGGCGGCCGGCAAAGACCGCCTCCTGCATGAATGCTTCTCCTGCGCCTTCGGGGTCCGCGGACGCCTTCATGACCTTCACCGCGACGATCTTCTCGAAGCCTGCGGGCCCTCGAAGGATCGCCTTGAAGACTCGAGCCATGCCTCCTTCGCCGATGAGGTCCGTCAGCAGGTAGCGGCCCAGCTGCGAAGGCAGGTGCGCCTGGACTTGGGCTGTCTTGAGGCGAGATATGTCGCTCGTGCGGAGTCTTCGATCACGGGCAGAGTGAATCGTCTCGTCGGCTGTCATTCGGCGACCATACCTCACGCGGCCGCAGCCCGGGGCTCATCTCTTGCGTCGGATGCCCCAGAGCAAACCGGCGAGCATCACCCATTCCCCGGTCGGCTTGACCCCAGGGGCGGTGCTGCAGCTGTTGGCTCGGCTCACCTTGATTTCCGAAGGCTCAGCCGCTGACCCGGCGTCTTCGGCCTCGGATCCGCTTGCGCTCTCGCCCGAACCGGACGGGCTCCAGTCGCTCTCGAGCTCGGCGCATATGGGCTCGGGCGAAGGGAGGCTGTCTTCCTCGTGGTAGAAGGTCTCGGTCCCGTACAAGGTGTAGGCACCATTGGTGAGGGCGGGGTTGAGGTAGTACCGTGCGATCTCGCCGACGGGGTGTCCCGGGTCGTAGGTGCTGCAGCCGGGCATGCCAATGCTCTCATCGGCCTCGCTGTAGTCGATGGTCTCGGTATGGAGGATGAACGTGGTTCCTGCGCGGAGCGTTCCTCGGCCCTCGACCACCTCAATCTCGGCGCTGAACTTCCGGTAGATGATTCCGTAGCTATCTCTCGACGTACTTCGGCATGTGGCATCGATGACCTCGCCAGTCACGCGCTGGCAGGTGCCGTCCAGAAGACATCCGGTCTCGAGCTCCGTCTCTTCAAAGGTGCCGCCGGCGAGGGCCGAGCCGATCAGAAATACCAACATCTGAGCCTCCACTGTGGGTGAGTGAAGAGAGTAATCACGCGATCAGACCTAGCGTACTAGGCGATAGGTGTTCGAGCCGCGATTGTGAAGGTTGTAGACCAGGGTAAAGCGGCCGGTGGCCGCATCGTCGTCTGCCTGCCAGTAGTCATTGCCCTCGACGGATTGATCGACGGAAGACCAGGCGCCCTCGTCGAGGATCTCCAAGCGCCAACCATCCGGGCGAACCAGGCCGAGGATCGTCACGGGCGTGTAGCCCAGGCCCCCGCTGAGCGTAAACTGAACCGGGATTGGTCCTGCCTCCGCCTGAATCTCCACGGGATAGACCCGCTCCACGGTGCCGATCTCTGCCTCGACCTCTAGGTGGTTGTCCGCCGCAAGTGTCCACATCATGTCGGTGCTCTGGTAGCTGTCCCAAGGCATGTCGATGAGGTAGTCGGCCTCGCCAAAGTAAGCGTCTTTATCCGACGGTGGAACGAGGTACTCCACGGTCGCTCGGAGGGTGCTGCCAGCTGGAATCATCATCGTCCCCGGGTCGTAGGGCAGACCCAGCTCAAATCCCATCTGTGACCAAGGCTCGTTGTAGGTCCTGACGATGTTGATGTGAGGCGTGGTGATGGTATCCGAGCCCAGCTGGGCCTCGTAGTCACGGACAACAAAGCCCACGTTGGCCAGGTGCTCCGGCAGGCTGTCTGCGGTGCGGGCATTGTCGTAGAGCATCACCCAAGGGGACTCGCCGCTGAGCGGAATCCCGCGGTCATCGTCGGACACGTAGCCGGTGCTCATGTGATCGAAGACCTCGCCGTCGAAGAGAACCCCGTCCTCGTCGCCGTAGGCGTAGTGCGTGAAGCCATTGTCGGCGTAGCGGTCTGCCGCCACCTGAAAGAGCGCGAGGCGCTGGTAGTTGACATCCTCAAGGACGGTGTACTCAAGGTGGTAGTAGGCGCGGACGAGGTCATCTGTGCGTCCGAGCTGCGTCGTCATCTTGGCTTCAATCTTGCCATCTCGTGATAGCCCGGCGTACGTGACCTTGGTCAGGTTTGGTCCGGTGTAGGCATAGTGCGTGCGCATGCGGCCCAGCTGGTGAGAGGGAAAAGACGCGATGCCCTCTGCCGGCCGGTACACCAAGAAGCTTGCACCACCCACGTTGCCGGTCCATCGCCACTCACCGCCAGCATCGACCAGAAAGGGTCGAACATCGTCGACCTGAGCCCGGGCCAGCGTCAGGTCCGGGTCGTAGGTGATCGACTCCCCCCAGCAGCCAATGGATGACTCGTCCCATTGCTGGTTTTGACCCCAGCCGATGAGGCTCAGCTGGGCATGCTGCACGGCGTAGGCTTCACCCCACTTCGAGTGGGCGAAGGTGTGTTCGAATTCGTGTGTCCCCGGCGAGAGCAGCAGGGCGCTGTACAGGTGGTACCAGGCGGGTGGGTCGTGCCAGTTCTTCGATATCTGAACCGGCGATCCGGTGGGCTCGCCCCCTCGGCTCCGAAGCATCGGGATGCCGCCCGTGATGTAGAAGGCAGCGTTCTCGGCAGCGTTGAATGCAATGGGTATCGAGAGATCGGAGGCGGTCTCATTCTCGACCACGATGCGATGTCGGTTGTACCAATTGTGATTGTCTGGATCGGACCAAACGGCCGGCCAGCTGGGCGCGCCGAGGGCGCTGAGGTTGGCGAGATCGACCTGGTATAGGCCTCGCTCAGGGTCCCAGACGGCGTCCGTGAGGACCTCTCCTCCTGACCCATCACGGGCCAGCTGTGCGTACTGCACGGTGGCGGCCTCTGTGGGGTTTAGCCACACCGCCAGCTGGTCTTCTTCTCCCGCGTTGGTGGGCACGGCGACGATTGAGAGGGCGAGGCTCTCGCCGGCGGAGGGGGCATCGAAGGCGGCATCAAAGATCAGAGTGCCATCGGGGAAGCGCTCGATCGTGCTGACCATGCCGTCACGCTCCTGAACGATGAAGGTCCACCCTTGGCCGTCTTCATCGCGGACAGTGACCGCGCGGTCTTCCTCGATCCAGGTGGTCTCGCTGAGTGCGCTCATGGCGGCGCCATGAAGCTCTATCTTCACAATCAGGGCATCCTCGGCCGTGCTCGGCGTGGCGCGGTGAGTGAGCACGAAGTGACGAGGCATTGCGGCAAGCTGAACGCTGCCTGTGGTCGCGGTGCCATCGTAGGTGACCATCGGAATCTCAACCCTCTGCATGAAGCGGCCCATGTCCACAAGCTCCGAGGGGTTGGCGGTACCGCCGTCGCGATTCAGAAAGCCCGTCGCCACGCGCTCTTCGCCGAGACCGTCAGAGAGGGGGATGATGGCGTAGCGGACCTCGGCTGTGGGGAGGTCAGTGACCACGCGGTTGTCTTGGGTCAGCGCCTCATCGGCGCTCGCTTCTTCTGTGAGGAGTCCGATGTGATCGAGGTTGGCTTGGCTGACATCGAAGGCCAGGCCGTAGTAGCCGGTTCGAACATGCTGGACGTTGTCGAAGGTTCCCCATGATGTCCAGTGGTTGCCGGGCCAGTAGAGGTAGCCATAATCCCGGACGTCCAGCCGAGAGGCTGCGGCCTCCACGGATGGTGTGCCGGTGTCATCG